>NZ_JBVAYM010000002.1:0-185047 GCF_055420025.1 Traorella sp. mt218 | reverse complement strand
TTTAAAAGTTTTATTCAGCTTGCATTGCTGCATTTGTTCTTTCAGCAGCATTCTGTAAAGCCGTTGCGGCATCGAAGGATGGATCAGCCGGACCTTTAAATAACTCTTCTAACTGGTTACGCATTTCAGTAGAACCTGTAAATACAGGAGCAACGAATGAAACTGGTACTTGTTCACCAAGAGCTTTCAAAGCCTTATCAGAATTTACGAATTCCTGATAGCTTTCATCTTCCAGAACTTCTGTGTATGGTGAGTTAGCATTTACGACCTCTACCCATTCAGCATTACGGCTAATGAAATACTCGACAAAATCAGCAACAGCCTGATTCTGTGCTTCTGTACCATTGAATCCGATAGCAGCACGGTTCCAGATCAAACCAGCATTTTCGTATTCTTTATCAGACATCTTCGGAACTCTTACAACCTGCAAATTACCGTTGATATCTGAAAGATCAAGATAAGGCATACCAGCAGATGAACCGATATAAGAAGCAATCAGACCACTGTTCAGATCACCTGAGTTATATCCGTCAGCACCCTGAGCAGCTACTTGGAAATAACCTTCCTGAACGCCTTCTGCCCACCATTTAACCCATTCAAGAGTCTTATCATCATTGAAAACAACTTCATTCTTTTCAAGATCAACGATCTGTCCCTGATGTGACTGATAGATCAATAACTGGGCAAAATCAGTCAATGAGTCGATTGACAAACCTACAACACCTGTTTCTTCATAGATCTTCTTAGAAGTTTCTTTTACTTCATCCCAAGTGGTTGGAATATCAACACCCACTTCATCATAAATAGCCTTGTTAACAAACAAAACAGGACCTGCAGTATAAATAGGAACAGCATGAATCTTTCCATCAGAGAAATTCGTAGCTTCGTCTACGATACCTGCAGATGTAATATCAGCATAATCAAAGTCCCAATAATCATCAAATGAAAGAAGTTTACCTGTACCATCAAAGTTTTTAGCAAATGTAGCAAAATTGAATACCAGATTAGGTCCTACTTCATTTGTTATGGCATCCGTAACTACGGATTCATACGTACTGGCATCATAACCGCCATGAACCTCAACCGTGATATTTTCGTGTTCGCTTTCAAAATCATCGGCGATCTTTTCCAGCAAATCCTCTTGATCTTCAGTAAAGGTATGCCAGATCGTAATCGTCGTGGCCTCATCTCCTGTCGTTGTGCCATTACCTGAACATGCAGCCAAACCGGCAGTCATCGCAAAGGCAACTAACAGCTTTGCAAGTTTTTTCATAAACTTTTCTTTTCCTCCTTGTTATACTTAATAACGTATTCATTCTATAATTTTAAGCCTTTAAATGTCAATAAAAATCTGATCTTTTGTCGCAACTTATTACAAAATTTTACTTATTTTTTATAAAGAAATTTCATTAAATTCTTCTTCACTCAGCTCACTGCCCTCAATTCCTACGACTTTTGACGAAATTTTATTAGCCATTTTTATGATGTCCTCAATACCCATTTTCATCTTTAATCCGGCAATGCAGGCACCGGCATGAGAATCCCCGGCACCGATCGTATCTGCGACCTTGTTTTTATAGCCGGCTATTAATTTTCCTATGTTGCCGTCAGTATAATAGGCACCTCTTTCACCACAGGTTACAATGACTAATTCTTTTGATTTATCATGAAGGCGCTGAGCCGCATGACTGATCGTTTCACATCCTGTATATGCTGTTATCTCATCTTCATTCAGATGTATGATCGGATGAAGCGCCAGCATCCTCTTCATTCTTTCTTCAGAAATATGCATGATTCTGGCACCCGGAGCAAAGAAAACAGGTACATGCATTTCTTCAAGATAATCCAAAATCTCATCACCATCTTTTTCCTCTAATTCCAGCCCGCTTACATAGATATAATCTAGATCATCTCGGCAGACATCCTTCAGCCATGATTTTTTAAATTGATATTCTGCACCATGCTGACATAAAAATGTCCTTTCACCACTGGCGTTTACCAGACATATGCAGCAGCCGTTATCTTCATCATCGATCTTTATCAGCGGCTGATAATTTCTGTCTGTCAATAAATCATTTAAAATATCCGCAAATCTTCCCGTACCGATAGGTGAGGTACATACCGCAGGAAGATGGAAATGTCTGACGATACTGCTGGCATTATAACCGCAGCCCCCAATGGAAAATTTAATATTTGTCGTATTGATATCTTCTTTCAGCTTTGGTAAATGGTCAACATGAACGATCATGTCCAATACCACGGATCCTATAAATAATGTCTTATTCATCTTATTTCCCCTAAGTCACCTTATATATTTTACCACAACTGAACGAAAAAAAGTGAGATTTCTCTCACTTTATTCCGCACTTTCTTTAACACTTAGCTGATCATCGTCAATCATATCCTGAATGACGTCATCATTTACCGTATCATTTGTTACGTAATTCATCATTTCGCTTTCTTCTTCGACATGATTTCGAGCATTACGTTTCGCTTTCAGCTCAGCTGCTAGCTTATTGATCTCGATTGAAGTTTCTCTTTCATCACTATAACCGGTTCCTGCCGGAATCAGTTTTCCGATGATAACATTTTCCTTCAATCCGATCAGATGATCGACCTTACCTTTAACAGCTGCTTCTGTCAGAACCTTTGTCGTTTCCTGGAATGAAGCGGCTGACAGGAAGGAATCTGTTTCGACAGAAGCCTTTGAAATACCTAACAGCACCGGTTTGAATTGTGCCGGACGCAAGCCGGACAGCAATGCCCGACGATTGATCTTGGTGATCTCTACAAGCGAGATCTGAACACCAGGATACAATGTCGTATCACCGCCATCAATAACGACGACCTTACGCAGCATCTGACGGATCATGACTTCAATATGTTTATCAGAAATATCAATACCCTGAGAATTATAAACCTTCTTAACTTCCTTCAGGATATATTTTTCAACCTCTAAGACACCAGCAACTTCCAACAGTTCTTTTGGATAGATCGGACCTTCAGTAATCTTATCACCGGCCTCGATCATACTGCCTTCTTTCAGCCATGAACGGATGACCTGTGTCGGTCCAAGCTTATGAACCTGACTTTCATGCTCATTCGTAACCACGACCTCATAACCTGTATTGGTCTGAGTGATAGAAGTAATTTCACCTGAAATCTTGGCAAGAACAGCCGCACCTTTTGGATTACGTGCTTCAAAAAGCTCTTCAACACGAGGTAAACCTTGCGTGATATCTCCTCCGCCGGCACTTGCGACACCACCTGTATGGAAGGTACGCATCGTCAGCTGAGTACCCGGCTCACCGATTGACTGGGCAGCCATGATACCAATGGATTCACCAACCTCAACAACTTTTCCTGTTGCCATATTGCGGCCGTAACATTTCTTACATACACCATAGATAGATTTACATGTAAATGCCGTACGGATCAATACCTGCTTGATTCCGGCATCAACGATCCTCTTGGCAATTGCTTCATCGATATACTCATCTGATTCAATGATCACTTCACCGGTTTTCGGATCTGTGACAGTCTGTTTCGTATAACGTCCTACCAGACGATCATATAAACGAATGATCTCAGTATTTGTTTTACGATCGATAACCGTTTCGACCATGAAACCATTATCTGTACCACAGTCATCTTCACGAACGACGATATCCTGTGCAACATCGACAAGACGACGTGTCAGATATCCGGATTCCGCAGTCTTTAAGGCTGTATCTGTTAATCCTTTACGCACACCATGAGTAGAAATAAAGAATTCAGACACATTCAAACCTTCACGGAAACAAGAATAGATCGGCACCTCGATGATCGAAGGCTGATAACTTCTAGTCGACTTTGACTGGCTCGGCTTACTCATCAAACCACGCATACCTGCCAGCTGTGTAAAGTTTGATTTATTACCACGGGCTCCTGAATCCGCCATCATGTTGATAGAATTCTTATGAGGCAGATTTGCCATCAGCTCATCACCGATCTGATTTTTAATGTTATCCCACAAACGATTCAGGTGTGATTCCCACTCCTGCATCGTTAACTTACCTTTACGACGCAATTGCATCAATTCTTCAGCCTTGCGCTTTCCTTCTTCGATTTTTTCACCTTTATTTTCTACGACCTGAATATCGCTTAACGCAACCGTGATACCAGCTACCGTAGAATATTTGAATCCCATGTCTTTAATGGCATCCAATATCTCTGAAGTCTTCTTCGTTGAGTATCTTGCAAAGATCTCTGCGATGATCAATCCCAGTTGTTTCTTCTTTACCTCAGGAACGATCGGCTGAACAGCAATGATCTCTTTGATATTTTCTCCCGGTTTGATGAAGAATTTATCAGGCGTAGCCTTAAAGTTTTCATCAGAAACCTCATTCAGATAAGGGAAATCCTCAGGGAACATCTCATTAAAGATGATCTTACCGACAGTCGTCATCAGATACATCTGATTCTGTTCAGGAGTGAACGTTGTTTTCTTCAAAGAACCTGCCAGAATGGCAATTCTTGAATGTAAGTGAACGACCTTTTGATCATAGGCCATCAACACTTCATTGACATCTTTAAAGACATGTCCTTCGTTATCCGCATAGCGTTCCCATTCAAGTGCCTGTTCTTCACAATCAACATCACGGTAACGCTGTGCTTCTTCACGCATGGAATCTGCCGTTTCTTCCATCGTCAGATAATAGTTTCCAAGAACCATATCCTGAGAAGGCGTAACGATCGGTTTTCCATCTTTTGGTGAAAGAATATTGTTAGAACCCAACATCAGCACTAAAGCTTCCGCACGTGCCTCTTCACTCAAAGGAAGATGCACTGCCATCTGGTCACCATCGAAGTCAGCGTTGAACGCTGTACATACCAACGGATGAAGACGAATGGCACGTCCTTCGACCAGCTTCGGTTTAAATGCCTGGATACCTAAACGGTGCAATGTCGGAGCACGGTTCAAGAGTACCGGATAACCATCGATAACCTCTTCAACGATGTCCCATACACGTGGATCCAGACGATCGATCAGCTTTTCAGCTGTTTTTGGATTGCTGGCAATTTCTTTATTTACAATTTCATTAATAACAAATGGTTTAAATAACTGCAATGCCATTTCACGAGGAATACCGCACTGATACATTTTCAGATCCGGTCCTACCGCGATAACAGAACGTCCGGAGAAATCGACACGTTTTCCTAAAAGGTTCTGACGGAAACGTCCCTGCTTTCCTTTCAGGGCATGTGAAAGTGACTTTAAGGCCCTTCCACCGGCACCTGTGATCGGTTTGGAACGACGTCCGTTATCAATCAAAGCATCGACAGCTTCCTGAAGCATACGCTTTTCATTCTGCACGATGATGGCCGGCGTTCCCAGATCCAAAAGCTTCTTTAAACGATTGTTACGTGTGATAACACGACGATATAGATCGTTAAGATCACTTGTCGCAAAACGACCGCCATCCAGCTGCAGCATCGGTCTTAAATCAGGAGGTATGACCGGCAATACCGTTAATACCATCCATTCAGGTTTGTTATTTGAATTACGGAAGGCATCCACTGTATCCAATCTTTTCAAAAGCTTCTTACGCTTTTCACCCTGAGCATTTTCAAGCTCAGCTGTGATAGCTTTAAATTCTTTTTCGACATCTACTTCTTTCAATAACGTCTGAACAGCTTCAGCTCCTGTCTGTGCGGTAAATGATCCCGGACCATAAATCGCAACATTTTCACGATATTCTCTTTCTGAAAGGATCTGCTTATACATCAGCTTTGTATCACGCGGATCCGTTACGATCCAGCTTACAAAGTAAACAACTTCCTCCAGCTGTTTTGGAGTGATATCCAAAAGAAGTGCCATTCTTGAAGGAATTCCTCTCAGATACCAGATATGAGCCACCGGTGCTGCCAATTCAATATGTCCCATTCTTTCACGACGAACACTTGACTTGGTTATCTCAACACCACAGCGATCACATACAACTCCCTTATATCTAACCTTCTTGTACTTTCCACAGTAGCATTCCCAGTCCTTGCTTGGACCGAATATTCTTTCACAGAATAATCCGTCTCTTTCTGGTTTTTGCGAACGATAGTTGATCGTCTCCGGCTTTTTTACTTCGCCATGTGACCATTCAAGAATACGTTCAGGAGAAGCTAATTGAACTTGTATAGAACTAATATTGTTTACGCTCATCTTTCTTCCTCCTTATTCTTCATCACCATCTGTAAATAACGGCGTTTCCAGATCATCAATCGATTCTGAATGATCGTCTTCCTCTTCCTCGCTCTCATTCTCATCCTTCACATCAACAGGAGGCTGTGGCTGAGGCTTTACTGATGGCTGTGAATCATCACCATCGATCTTCGATAAATCAATCTCATTGCCTTCATCATCACGCAAGATCACATCCAGGGCCAAAGCCTGCAATTCATGCTTCATAACTCTGAATGCTTCCGGAATTCCCGGTTCAGGAATATCCTTGCCCTTGATGATGGCTTCATATGTCTTGGTACGGCCCACGATATCATCCGATTTGATCGTAATGATTTCCTGAAGGGTATGAGCAGCGCCCCATCCTTCAAGAGCCCAAACTTCCATTTCACCAAATCTCTGACCACCGTTTTGAGCCTTACCACCTAAAGGCTGCTGAGTTACCAAAGAATAAGGTCCTGTTGCACGAGCATGCAACTTATCATCAACCATGTGAGCCAGCTTGATCATATACATGACACCTACAGAAATACGTTCATCAAAAGCGTCACCTGTACGTCCATCATACAAGACCATCTTACCATCCTTGGTCATATCAGCTTCTTTCATGATGTCCTCAAGCTCTTCGTTGCTGATACCATCAAATACCGGTGTCGCAAACTTGACACCAAGTTTCTTAGCGGCAAAACCCAAATGAATTTCAAGCACTTGTCCGATATTCATACGGCTTGGCACACCGAATGGGTTCAACATGATATCAACCGGCGTTCCATCCGGCATAAACGGCATATCTTCCACAGGCAGGATCTTAGAAATAACACCCTTGTTTCCATGACGTCCGGCCATTTTATCACCCTCAGAAATCTTACGCTTCTGAACGATGTACACCTTTACGGTTTCACTGACTCCCGGTGGCAGCTCATGTCCATCCTTACGTTTAAATACACGCACCGAATGAACGATACCCGCACCACCATGAGGTACCTTTAATGAATTATCACGTACTTCACGTGATTTTTCACCGAAGATTGCCAATAAAAGCTTTTCTTCCGGTGAGATCTCGCTCTGTCCCTTTGGCGTTACCTTTCCAACAAGGATATCACCCTCGCGAACTTCGGCACCCACCATGATGATACCTCGTGAATCCAGATTACGGCAGGCATTTTCACCGACATTTGGAATATCACGTGTGATCTCTTCAGGACCCAGCTTTGTTTCACGACAATCAATTTCATATTCTTCAATATGAATCGATGTATAAACATCATCACGTACCAATCTTTCAGACATGATGATCGCATCTTCATAGTTATAACCATTCCATGTCATGTAGGCAATCGTCACATTCTGACCCAATGCCAATTCACCATTTTCCATGGATGGACCATCGGCCAGAATATCACCCTTTTCAACACGCTCGCCTTTATCGACGATCGGAATCTGGTTGATCGTCGTTCCGGCATTGGACTGCTGGAACTTACGCAGACGATATTCACGTTTTTCGCCATTATCCTGAGCAACGACCAATCGAGAAGCATCTGCATATTCAACGATTCCATCTTCCTTACATACGACACAGCTTCCGGAATCCTTCGCTACACGATATTCCATTCCTGTTCCGACAAACGGAGCATGCGGACGAAGCAGAGGTACTGCCTGACGCTGCATGTTCGCACCCATCAGGGCACGAGAAGCATCATCGTTTTCAAGGAAAGGAATACAAGCCGCAGCAATCGAAATGATCTGTTTTGGCGAAACGTCCGCCAATTCCACGCGTTCACGATTCGCTAAGATCGTTTCACCACGATATCTGGCAACGACCTTTTCATTGACAAGCTTGTTATCAATGACCTCATTGGCCTGTGCAATAATGTAATCCTGTTCTTCATCAGCAGACAGATAAACTGCATCTTCAAGAACCGTACCATCTTTGAGCACCTTACGATAAGGTGTCTGGATAAAGCCATATTCATTAATCTTACCATAAGAGGTCAGATAGTTGATCAAACCGATATTCGGACCTTCCGGTGTTTCGATCGGACAAATTCTTCCATAGTGTGAAGAGTGAACATCACGCACTTCAAAGCCTGCGCGGTCACGATTCAAACCACCCGGACCTAAGGCTGAAATACGACGCTTATTCGTCAATTCAGCCAATGGATTCTGCTGATCCATGAATTGGGAAAGCTGACTTGAAGAGAAGAACTCTTTAATAGCCGCTGTCAGCGGACGAATATTGGTCAGCTTCTTCGGTGTCAGCGATTCGATCTCAGCAATCGACATTCTTTCCTTAACAACTCTTTCCATTCTTGAAAGACCGATCCTGAACTGATTCTGAATCAGCTCGCCAACCGAACGGATACGACGATTTCCTAACATATCGATATCGTCTGTTTCACCGACACCTTCCATGACATTCAACATATAAGCATAGAAAGCATACATATCTGAAATGGTGATCGTATGCTTATTCGCAAACGGATCATTTCCTGTTACCTTGATTTCATGACCGTCAGAATCGAGGATCATAACTTCCTGTACGGCAGCTCCAACCAGCCATGCCACAAGTTTTTCATCGTTATGTACCCGATTGACCAATTCCTCATAAAGATCACTGCTTAAGGCATTTGACTTAACACGAGGCATAAATCCTTCTGTATATCTGCCGCCTTCATTTGTCAGGACAACATTGCCCTTCTCATCACTGATACAGCCCAGTTCATAAAGACGATGTCCATAATTTAAGACAGCCTTGACATTTTCAGGTGTCAGTTTTACCGGCTGGGCAATGACACCGGCATAAATACTTACCTTTTCACATTCTTTTTCAAGAACGCTTAAAACATGTTCGGTGATGACATCACCCTCATAGAAGGTTTCATCAGCACACTCTACATCCTTCGCCAAGATACGTCCTAAAAGTCCACGCTTACAGCTCGTTTCAACAGCTACTATATCTTCGTGAACAAACAGCGGATTAAATGGGAAGGCCTTCACATAGATACCCTTTTTCAATTCCGGTTTCAGGATCTCTCTTTCATCACGGTTGATCAGAGTACCTTTTTTCATAAATACTTTGCCATCTGCACCGATGATATCATGAGCTAATACATGATGCTCGATACGATTGATAGCATTCAGTTTTTTCTCCAGCTTATAACGTCCGGCCTTTGTCAGATCATATCGGCGGCGATCAAAGAATTTCGCATTCATCAGGTTGATAGAACCATCAAGGATCGGATTCTCATCAGGACGCTGGTTTTCATAAATCGACAACAATGCTTCCTGTGTTGTCTTTACCTTATCATTGATCAGCGTATTTTCGATATCTTCATATTTTCCAAAATAAGCACCGTATAAAGTCAGATAAATATCTAAATATTCTCTGCTTTCATCTATCTCAGGCTTTTCAAAATTCGTATTTCTTCCCAAAGCATTTAAGAAAGTCGTAATCTGCTTGGTGTCCATCGGATCATCACTGCGATCCATATCTAAAGCCATACCGATGGCTTTAAATAAAACTGTCGACATGATTTTACGTTTACGGTCAACACTAACAGTAAGAGCTCTTCCGTTTGAGGATTTCTTCGTTTCAGTAAAAAACTCCAGCCATGTTCCACGGCTAGGAATCAGCTCACAGCTATATGTTTCTTTACCTGTTTTTTCTTCAAAACCACTGTCAAAATAAGCTCCCGGCGAACGCACGATCTGCGATACGATAACACGTTCCGCCCCGTTAATGATGAAAGTACCTGTTTCTGTCATCAAAGGAAAATCGCCGAGGAACACCTCTTCCTGCTTCGTCAGCACTTCACCGGTATTGCTGTCAACGATCTCAAGCTCCATGGTCGCTTTCAAAGGCGCAGCAAAATTACATTCACGATATTGTGACTCTTCAGCAGTATATTTAGGCTTTTCAAATTCATAGTCTTTAAAATACAGTTTAATATTGCCACCAAAGTTAGAAATCGGATAAATTTCTTCAAAAACTTCCCGGATTCCTGTTTTTATGAACCACTCAAAAGAATCTGTCTGAATTTCTACCAGATTTGGCAGTTTCAGACTCCCGCTTACTTTTGAATAGTTACGACGTTCTGCTTTCTTCCCTGAAGGTACGATCTTATAAGTCTTTTTTTCTTCTTCCATACACACACGTCCTTTCATCATGACAAGTGCCCAAAAAGGACACTTTCGCCATTATATTTTTTTATACTATTATGCAATTTATTATATTATCTTATTTATGTCAAGTTGTCAATTATTTCTTTTCAGATTTTAAAATGTAATAGCCCTTTTCTTTATTCAGAATCGTGCAGTTTCCGAATATACCTTCAATAAAGCGACAGGCACTCAGAGCACCATGATTTTTACGGATCACTACCCATAATGCCCCATTTTTATCCAAATGATCATAAGCTTCTTCAAAAATTTTATAAATCACTTTCTTTCCGGCACGAATGGGCGGATTCGTTACGATATCGGTATAATTAAAGCATTTCACATTAGAATAGATATCACTTTCAAAGATATGCACATCACATTCATTTTTTTTCGCATTGATTTGTGCTAATTCAATAGCCCGCGGATTAATTTCAATCATATCGACACTGCTTTGAGGAAAACATTTCTTCAGGGTAATACCTAAGACGCCATATCCGCATCCGACATCTAAGATCCGTTTTCCAAGCGAGTATTTATTTAATGTTTTCAATAAGATGATCGAGCCCTCATCAATTTTATCCTTACAGAAAACACCATTGTCAGATATGAACATAAAATTAAAGCACGAAAACCGAAAAGATATCTCCTTTCGGTTTTGTGCTAATTGACGATTATCTGTGAAGTAATGACTCATAATATCGCCTGCCTTTTCAGACATAAAAAGGCTTACGCCTTTTTTATGTCACTTTTTCCGTTTAAAAACTATTTAATTTCAACAGTTGCACCGGCATCAACCAGTTTCTTCTTGATTTCTTCAGCTTCTTCCGGTTTGATGTTTTCCTTGATAGCGCTTGGGCACTTGTCAACAAGACCCTTAGCTTCTACCAATCCAAGACCTGTGATTTCACGAACAGCCTTGATAACGGCAACCTTAGTAGCACCAACATCTGTCAATGTTACAGTTACTTCGCTAGGTCCGGCAGGAGCAGCATCAGCAACAGCAGCAACAGCCACAGGTGCAGCAGCAGTAACTCCAAATTCTTCTTCGATTGCTTTAACCAAATCATTTAATTCTAAAATCGTCATTTCTTTTAAAGAAGCGATTACTTCTTCGTTTGTTAACTTAGCCATTTTCTTTTCCTCCTATTTTTTCTTATTCACTTTTCGCATCAGCTACAGCTTTTACAACACAAGCAAAGTTACGCACAGGTGCCTGCAGGCAACTTAACAGCATTGAGTACATACCTTCGCGGTTTGGAAGCTGAGAAATTGATTTCAACGTATCTAAATCAACCAATTTTCCTTCGACAGTACCAGCCTTCATTACCAGGAATTCGTGATCCTTCGCAAACTTGCTTAAAACACGAGCCGGTGCTGTTGCATCCTTACCAAATACCAGGGCATTCGGTCCTGTCAGACTTTCACATAATCCTTCATAACCTGCTTCAGCAGCAGCACGCTGTGAAAGCTTATTCTTATAAACCTTCATTTCAACGTCTTCTTCTCTTAAAGCGCGGCGCAGATCTGTGATTTCCTTCACGGACAATCCACGATATTCAACAACTACTGTTGATTCTGAATTTTTCAGCTTTTCAGTAATTTCAGAAACGACAGCCTTCTTTGATTCGATGACCGCTTGGTTCATAATTACACCTCCTGTTTCTATATTGATCCAATATATATCCATAAAAAACTCACGCATTGACAGCGTGAGTTGAAAGATTACGAAAAAATACTCTTTCTACCTCGGCAACCTGATTAAGCGTAAGCCGTTGCTGTCTTTGGTATATATTGAGAACAATCCAATTTTAAACAAATTCTATCTGTTTGTCAAGACTAAGCGCCTACTTTAACGCCCGGACCCATCGTTGATGAGATCGTACAGTTCTTAACAAATGCACCCTTTACAGCTGCCGGGCGAGCACGCAGGATCGTATCGTTGATTGCTTTGAAGTTTTCAACCAGCTTTTCTTCATCGAAAGAAACCTTTCCGATCAGCAGGTTGATATTACCTTCCTTGTCAACACGATATTCTACCTTACCTTTTTTGATGTCTTCAACTGCTTTCTTGACATCCATCGTTACCGTTCCGGTCTTAGGGTTTGGCATCAAGCCTTTAGGACCTAAAAGACGTCCTAACTTACCAAGCTCTCCCATCATTGATGGAATTGCTACCAACACATCAAATTCGAACCATCCCTTAGAGATCTGTTCGATCATTTCTTTACCGCCTACATAATCAGCTCCGGCATCCTTTGCTTCCTGTTCCTGTGGTCCGGTAGCAATAACACAAACACGCTGTGTACGACCTGTTCCGTTTGGCAATACCATTGCTCCACGGATCTGCTGATCAGCATGACGAGGATCTACATTTAAGTTATAAGATACTTCTACTGAAGCATCGAATTTTTCAAAGCTTGCTTTCTTTACCAAAGCTACTGCTTCTTCAATCGTATAAGTCTTGCTGCGGTCAACTAATTTAGCAGCTTCTGAATATTTCTTTCCTACTTTTGCCATTTTACTTTACCGAGCCTTTCTTATTCCATACCTTCTACTTTAACACCCATATTACGAGCAGTACCAGCAATGATTCTCATTGCAGCCTCGATTGAATTGGCGTTCAAGTCCGGCATCTTGTATTCAGCAATTTCTCTTACCTGATCAGCTGTGATCGTACCCACAGTCTGTTTCTGGTTTGATGCAGCTTTGCTGATCTTTGCAGCCTTCTTGATCAAGATGGCAGCTGGTGTTGTTTTCAACACAAAATCAAAACTCTTGTCTTCGTACGCAGTAATGATTACTGGCACCATATCTCCCGCACGATCTCTGGTTGCATCATTAAATGCACTACAGAACTGAGGCATATTGATTCCGGCACTTGCTAAAGCCGGTCCCGGTTTAGCCCCTCCTGCTGGGAATTGCAACTTCGCAACTTTTACAATTTTCTTTTTACTCACAAGACACACCTCCTATATTTGTTGTCTTATGCAGTGGTACGAATGGTTGCGCATTCTTCCACGCATTACAAAAGAGCACATACGTGCTCCATTACTTTACACTATAAAAGCCTTTAAATCAAGTGTTTTTTTCACTTTTTAAATTATTGGCGCACAAAACCATAACTTTCTAACAGATTTTGTATATCCTCATAGCTGTCATAATCAACATAGGTTCTGTCACGCTTGGCTGATTCGCCCTTCAACGTAATATCTACGATATATGGATAATAGATATGAGGCTCGCTGTAAATCTGTACAGTGACTTCACCATTTTCATAAAGACCACGGTCATGAAGACATATTTCCTGTCCCGCATAATCATCATCACTGAGTCCATTATCATATTTTTTGATTTCAGAGAGAAGCACTTCATACATCTCTGCATCCTTCAAGTAAGCCTGCTCTGCCTGATACTCTGACACCGCCTCTTTTAAAGAGGTACCCAGCTTATTCACAGCCACGCTCGCAGTAACATCCCCTGTCTTTCCGCCACAGCCTGCAAGCATCAAAATAGTAAGCATTATCATTCCCGTTTTTCTCATTTACATCTCTCCTTTACTGATATTATCATTATAAGTCCATCTGATATCAAAAACAAGAAGATATACGAAATAGTAAGCATTTCTTACGCTTTATATATTTCATACCTCCATTTTTACTGAATATAAAAAAACTGTATGGATATGAATCTTCCATATCCATACAGCTAACCCTTAAAATTCCAGCTTTTCCAAGTCTGAATAACTGATATCCGTCGGAATTTCACGTCCGAACAGGATCAGCAATACCTTGGCCGTCTGATTTTCATCATCAAGCGATTCTACCGTCCCTTCACTGCCATTAAATGATCCTGATAAGATCTTGACACGGTCACCCACTTTAAAATCGATCTGAACACGCTTTTCCTTGATGCCCAGACGCCTCAGGATCGCTTCAATTTCAGCTTCCGCTACCGGGAAAGGCTTTGCTCCGCCACCGCTTGATCCGATAAATCCGGTAACGCCCGGCGTATTACGCACGACATACCATGCTTCATCAGTCATGATCATTTCCACAAACAAATATCCCGGGAAAAGATTATATGTCTTTTCAACTTCTTTTCCGTTCTTGTATTCAATTTCAGTTTCTTCCGCAACAACGATCTGGAATAGCGCATCCTGCAATCCCATCGTTTCAATACGCCTTTCAAGATTTTCCTTTACCTTATTTTCATGACCGGCGTAAGTATTGACAACATACCACTGTTTCTTCTCTTCTGCCATTGTACTCACCTAAATTCCCATTGTTCTGAAAAACCATGCGGCAACAAAATCACATAAAACAAAGAACGCCGCAAAAGCTCCCGTAAATAAAATAACCGTAAGTGAAGAACGCGTTAACTCACCGGCAGTCGGCCAGTGTACCTTTTTCATTTCCTCAATAATTCCTTTTATACTGAACCATCTCATAAGTGCCCTCCTATTTTGTTTCCCTATGAATTGTATGACAATTACATTTCGGACAAAATTTTTTCAGTTCCATACGCTTCGTATGTGTATTTTTATTTTTATAAGTCGTATAGTTACGGGATAAACACTGTGTACAAGTCAAAATGATTTTTTCTTGCATACCCTCACCTCGCTAACTGCCTATTTACTTTATCACAATACTTTTTTTTAGTCAATGTAACTCAACAAAAGTTTTTGCATCTTCTTACACACATAGCTCACTCTTTTATTATTAACAGCCATGATCTGGCCGATTTCCCGCTGATTATATCCTTCCAGCTTCATCCTGACGATCATGAATTCATCATCGCGCAACTCACTTCTCAGATAAGCCAGCAGATTTTTCTCATGATACCATTTCATCAAGGCATCCCCTTCAAACTCATGATTTATATTCGGAAAAGTATCGACGTAATAAATTCCCTCCTCTTCCTTGACCTTACTGTCAAGGCGAAGTGCTTTCGACATGCTGGAATTTGCCTGACTACGACGTGAACGAATATACTTTCTGATGCACATTTCCATACATTTCTGTGCAAACACAGAAAACGAACATCTCCCATCATCACAATATCGATAAATGGCATGATAAAACTCAAGCATCGACAGCTGACGCATTTCATCAAGCTCATCACTGATTTCACAGACATAAGCATATTTTTCAACTGTCTTTTTCACAGTAAAATAGATCGTTTTCTCATATTTCTCCATCAGCAGCTGCAAAGCCTCATCATCATTCTGATAGATATAATAAAGTAATTCATAATCGTTCATAGTCCCTCCCGAGTTCGTCAGCTAACGGGGATGGCGTTTTGAATAAATTTCATAAAGAAGGATTCCACAAGCAACAGAAGCGTTCAGCGATGTAACCGAACCTGTCATCGGCAACGCAACCATGTAATCACAGTTCTTTTTAACTAAAGATGAAATACCAAAGCCTTCGCTTCCAATGACCAGCAAAAGCGGCACATCACACTGCATATCCCGATAATCGATGGCCTTTTCCATATCTGCCCCTACGACCCAGAAACCTTTTTCTTTTAAAGCCTGGATCGAACGTGCAAGATTGGTCACACTGGCCACCTTGACAGTATCGATGGCACCGGTCGAGGTCTTTGCTACAGTCGCATTTAGCTGTACGCTGCGATTTTTACCAATGATGACACCATCAGCACCTACACAATCACAGGTTCTCAGGATCGCTCCAAGATTTTGGGGATCTTCCAACCCATCCAGCATGACCAGAAGCGGCTGCTTTGAATCAGGGATGGCTGCGAGCAGCTCTTCCAGCGTATAGGTCTTATACTCTTCGACACTTGCGGCAATTCCTTGATGATAGGTCGTTTTCAAAAGCTGATCCAACTTTCTTTTAGGAATCGTTCTGATCACCGTCTGTTTTTTCAAGGCCAAACTCTCCAGTTCCTTATCCTTAAAGCCCTCTGCCAAAAGAATCTCATAGATTTTTCTATCGTCCTTCAATAGCTGACGAACGACATTTTTTCCATACATATATTGTGCCATATTATTGCTCTCCCTGCTCAACAACTTCGTTCCACAGTTTTTCCAGTTTTCCACACTGCCCGCTCAGATAATAATAACCAACGATCGCTTCAAATCCGGTAGCCATGCGATACGTGATCATATCCGCATTTTTCGCAATCGTTTTTGTCTGAGCATTTCTGCCGCGCTTGATAATTTCCAGCTCTTCTTCATCAAAGAAATTCTTCTCGATCAAAACATTCAGATAATGCGCCTGCGCTTTGGCGCTGACATAATGAGAGGTCATCTTCTGAAGATCATTTGGCTTTTGATAGCCTGCCCGAACGAGCCTTTCCCTGACCCAAAGAGTCATGACCGCATCACCGATAAAAGCCAATGTAGTGCCATTATAAGGAACGATTTCCATTATAAGACCCCTTTTTCCATCAGCTTCTGACGATAGCCGTCTGCCTTTTCAAAATCTTTGACAGCCTTAGCTTCATTCCATTTCTGATACAATTCGTAACTTTCTTCATCCAGCACCGTACGTTCGATACGAATGCCAAGGACATGCATCATTCCTTCAAGAGCTGCCACCAGCTTCGATACGGTATCATAATCGATCTCACGGACACGCAAGGCGCTATTCAACTGCTTTACCGTTTCAAAAACAACACTAAAGGCATTCGGAGTATTTAAATCATCGTTCATTTCATCAAGGAAAGAATTCCACAATTTTTCATCCTTTTCAGCTTTAAAATCTTTGTGAGCCAATTGCATTTTTACACAAGCCTGCTTGTAAGAATTCATCACTTTATTCAATTCGTTACGAGCACTTTCTATGACTTCATCATTAAAATTCAACGGTGCACGATAATGTGCCGATAAGAAAGCCCATCTCAAGACATTGCCGCCAATCTCTTTAACCATATCCTTGATCAGAAGCGTATTGCCTAAAGACTTGGACATTTTTACACCATCCAGATTCAGCATGCCGTTATGCAGCCAATAATTCGCAATGTGTGTATGAAAACAAGCTTCACTCTGTGCAATCTCATTTTCATGATGCGGAAACTTCAGATCCATACCGCCACCATGAATATCAATACGATGACTCTTAAATTCCTTATTGATCATGACCACACATTCTGTATGCCATCCCGGACGTCCTTTTGACCAAGGTGAATCCCAGTTGATACCCTCATCTGTCTTTTTCCACAATGTAAAATCCAACGGATTCTCCTTTAAGGAATTTTCATCAATTCTGGCACCTACCATCAGATCATCGATCCGCTGCTTGCTTAAAGCACCATAATGTTCAACAGCATTAACTCTGAAATAAACATCTCCATCAACGACATAAGCTGCTTTTTTATCTACCAGATCCGCAATAAAAGCAATGATCTCATCCATCGTTTCCGTTACCTTCGGTGTGATATCCGGGATATCCGCATTTAAGCTGCGGCGGTCCTCATTATATCCCTCAATGTATTTCTCCGTCAGCTCCGCTTCACTAATACCTTCTTCTTTTGCCCTTTTTATGATCTTATCATCCACATCCGTGAAATTTGAAACATAGGTAACATCATAACCTAATGCTTCAAAGGTCTTCTTCAGCGTATCATAAACAATGATCGGCCGCCCATTACCGATATGCGGGCGGTTATACACCGTAGGTCCGCACACATACATACTGACCTTCCCTTCTTCAATAGGAATAAATTTTTCCATCTTATTGGTATAGCTGTTAAATAATTTCATCTTTTTCCCTCCTGATAATAAAAAAAGCATCTCTTAAAGACGCTTGATCACGCGGTTCCACTTTAATTGAATATATCCACTCATTTATGTTAACGCCATCCACGTACTTGATTAAAGTCCCTAGAAGGTGCATTTCATCCACTCCTAACAGCTTTTTCCACCCTTCAAGCCTCTCTGAAGTTATTTTATGGATGCTCTTTCCTTCATCACCGGTTTTACTTAATCTTTATACCACAACTCCTATAAAATGTAAACAGAATTACACACGATTCTGTCCCATGAAATTTCTTTTTTCAAATTTATTGACGGGCATACTTTGATCTTTCCTTATTTTCATCTCCACCAAAATAAGATTGTTATTCAAGGAAGCATTCGCTTTTAACAAGACCTTGGCTTCATGGGTGGCAGAGAGAGGGATATAGTCACTGAGATGAAACTGCTTTTTAAGAAGCTGATGAAGCCCGCTGTTCTCGAACACCTTATGAAGAACATGGGCAGGCTTCAGATCAGGAAATTTACGGTTATAGAAACGGTTGGGAAGAGAAAAGGCTTTCAAGATGTCTCCTTGATAGAAAAAAGAGTATTCACACAGATATTAATGACTATCATAACATAAATCACACTTAACTTTTTTCATTCTCTTTCATTTTCTTCCTGTCCATCAAAATTGAAATTTCCTAATATATAAAAAAACCGGGTTGTGTTGCCCCGGTTTTTGTCTTTTATCTTTAATTAAGCTAATTCAGAGAAGTATTTGATTGTTCTAACCATCTGGCTAGTGTATGAATTTTCGTTATCATACCAAGAAACAACCTGAACCTGAGTCGTTCCGTTATCCATAGGCTTAACCATTGTCTGAGTAGCATCGAACAATGAACCATAAGTGATACCGATGATATCGCTAGATACCAACTGTTCTTCAGTATAACCGAAAGATTCGTTGCTTGCAGCCTTCATAGCAGCATTTACCTGATCAACAGTTACATTTCCTTCAACAACAGCAACTAAGATCGTAGTTGAACCTGTAGGAACTGGAACACGCTGAGCAGAACCGATCAACTTACCGTTCAATTCAGGAATAACCAAACCGATAGCCTTAGCAGCACCAGTAGAGTTAGGAACGATGTTCACAGCAGCAGCTCTTGAACGTCTTAAATCACCTTTTCTCTGAGGTCCATCAAGAGTCATCTGATCACCTGTGTAAGCATGAACAGTAGTCATGATACCTGACTGGATAGGAGCTAAATCATTCAATGCTTTAGCCATAGGAGCCAGGCAGTTAGTTGTACAAGAAGCAGCTGAGATGACTGTATCTTCCGGCTTCAATACTGTGTGGTTAACGTTGTAAACAACTGTAGGAAGATCGTTTCCTGCAGGAGCAGAAATAACAACCTTACGAGCACCTGCTTTGATATGAGCAGAAGCTTTTTCCTTAGAAGTATAGAATCCTGTACATTCCAATACAACATCTACTCCTAATTTGCCCCAAGGCAGGTTAGATGCATCAGCTTCCTTGTAGATTTCGATTTCCTTGCCATCTACAGTGATTGAAGATTCACCAGCACTAACCTTGTCAGCTAATGCATATCTTCCCTGAGCTGAATCGTATTTTAATAAGTGAGCAAGCATTTTAGGGCTTGTTAAGTCGTTGATCGCAACAACTTCATAACCTTCTGCACCAAACATCTGTCTGAATGCAAGACGTCCAATACGTCCAAAACCATTAATTGCAACTTTAACTGTCATTTTTTTAAAGTCCTCCTTCTAAACAAACATATTATACAATTTTTAATAGAAAAGTCAATTGAGAAATCTTTCACTTATCCACTTTTTCATGCACCGATATGAACAAAGAGCGAATATAAGCGCATACATTCATCAAAAGACAAACAAACCAATGATTTCCATATATTTATCTTAATATTTTTCATTCATGAACCGTGGTTTTTTTGTCAGTAAATAAGCCTCCTTGCTTGTCTTTACACGAGCGTTATAAAGCTTATTAAAAAGAGGAAAATTGTTGCAGCGGACCATGACGGCACACCTTTTTCTCGGAATCGCCAATGGAAAGAGCTTTTCAATATGCTCGGCCTCGCTCAGCTCCAATATGATCAGATCATTCAGCCCCAAAGCAGCCCTGCACAAACGCAAAAAAGCATTGCTTCCAAGATAGATGATCTCTTTTACCTTCACTTGTTTTTTCTCTGTGGAAAAGCGGATATATCCCATTGGCTTGGCACGATGCCGAACGATCAATATCCTCTCATTCATGCTGTTGGCTTCCTTTATCATCACTTCAAAATCATGCAGCGAACGCACTTTATAACCATCAAAATGTTTCATGAATTCATCATAGACTTCCTTGAGCTCAAAAGCCTGTGCATCTTCAAACACATCGTTCTGACTGACATTTTCAAAATGACGTTCATTTAACTCATAATAGCGATGCTGCGTTCCTTCCTGAAAACCATAATTTTCCCAAAACTTATAAGAGGTAGCTTCCACAAAGGTAAATAAAGCCTTCTTTTCACATTCATCGATCACACTTTTTAAACATTCATCCAATGATGAAGTTTTCCGATAATCGGGATGAACGGCAACATGAGATAAAAATGTACTCTTTAAAAGGCGGTTATGAAACATGATATTCATATCACGCATAAAAACACTGGCGACAAGCTTTTCATCCTTTTCACATAAGATCGTTTTCCCATCATTCATGCCATAATTAAAAAAGCAGTTGATCGTTTCACTGTTTTTTATAGAAAAACTGCTTTGCCAGAGATTATAAATGGCGCTCTTATCTTTTTCACTAGCCTCTTTGATCATCTTTCTCACCTATTTTTCTACTGTTTCCGTATATTCGACATCAATGACATCACTTTTGATCTTTCCTCTTGTCTGATAATTTCGAGGTTCATAATCATCTTCATAACTTCTCGAAGAATAATAGCTTGTCGTATGATCCAGACGTCTTTTTCTTTTGAAATAGCTGATGACCATCAGAACTACAACAATCGGAAGAATGATCGGAAGCAGATTTATAAAAAACGCGATGACTGCTAAAATAATGGCTCCATATATAATAATCGTAATAAAATCTCTCATTCTCATCACCTGCATCAATTATACATGAAACTTTGAAAATTGTATATTACATTTTTGACACAAAGCTTACAGCTTTATCGCCAGAAAAGCACATAAAATGCATAAGAGAAACAATCCCGAAAGAACCCATAACGAAGAATTTTCTCTTTCAGGCTTTTCATTTTGTGCGATCACAATGACTTCATCTTTTTGAAGCTTATGTAAATAGCCTTCAAATTCCACATTTACTCTTGCCACTCCTTCATTGATCAGCTTTGACTGGAGAAGAACTTCATCAACATAGATATAATAGGCATTATCCATCGTCATTTCTTCTTCCAATTGAATGATTTCTGCTTTTTTTA
Organism: Traorella sp. mt218; assembly: GCF_055420025.1. Lineage (NCBI taxonomy): Bacteria > Bacillati > Bacillota > Erysipelotrichia > Erysipelotrichales > Erysipelotrichaceae > Traorella > Traorella sp. mt218. The sequence continues at coordinate 163,494 of NZ_JBVAYM010000002.1, read as the reverse complement.
GATATTCACAGGCTTGTTGACGCCCGCTTTCGTCATAAAAAAGCACATTAAAAAAATCAGTCTGAATCTGTGTTTCTTCATTCATGAATACCAGCTGTGTTTCATCACATCTGGCAAGACTTACATTTACCCATAATAAAAGACTCATCCACATAAGATCACCTTAGTTATCTTGAGCCTTTTTATCATTTTAATTCTCTTGTTTTCGATATGTTGCGGCAATCTCAGCCATCTTATTCAAACGGTGACGCATTCCCGACTTCGATATCGTTTCCAAATATTCCTGTTCATAGTATTCACAAAGCTCATTCAGACTGGCTTCAGGATGTTTTTTTCGAAGCAGGGCCGCCTGTTTGATCTTTGTCGGTAAAAATTCCAATGCTCCATAATTTTCTAAGTATTCGATATCCTCATACTGTTTTTTTCCGGCTGCCAGCGATTTCATTTCATTGGCAAAATCACAATTATCCAATCGTGTCAATGAATTCATGAAATCACGCTGGATACGAACATCTTCAAACTCAAAGACCGAATTGGTCGCTTCGATACATTTCAAAAAATCCGCAATTTTTTCACTCGATTTTAAATAAACGACTTGTTGATTTCTTCGAGTGATGATCTTGGCCGGAAGATAAAAGCGCTCCATCAGTCTTTGGATAAACTTTGCCAGCTTTTCATCACCGGTAGCAATCTCTAAATGATAGTTAGTCTTATTAGGCGAATTAACGCTTCCTCCTGCCAGAAAAGCCCCGGCCAGAAAAGCCCTTGCACAACAGTCTTTACCGACCATCTTGGCACTAGGATGGCTTCTGAGCCCGTTTTTATCCATGATCTCAAGATCATTCAGGATCATCTGCGTATTATCAAAGATACGCAAGACATAAATATTGTTTTTCTTCAGATTCATCTTCTTCATGACCGAAAGCTCACTATGGATCTGATAGCGATCCTTCAACAGCTTTAATATTTTCTTAGCCGTAGGAGCACTTTCGCTTTGAATCGTCAGATACATTCCTTGTGCATTGATGTTCAGCGTCGAACACATTTTGATCAAAGCACTGCATTGAGCCTTGGCACAGCACTCCTTCAGCTCATTGGCAGCAACCTCACTTTTTACCGAAGCCGTAAAAGACATCGAATCAACTCTCTTTCAACAATTTAATCGCAAAATCACGGATCTTGATCGGATCATGACGGATAAAATTACCCTTCACATCCAAAAGATCCTCCATGATAATATGATAATCATGCTTATCCTGCTTGAGTTTCACCGGATAAGACCCTTTATTCTCATATTTTTTCAAAAGCTCTTCACTTGCATGATTGGGTGCAACGATCACATTCGGAACGATTCCCTTAAACGTATGCTTCTCCAACGCATCGACATGGTCCTCTACCGAATAATAATCCGTTTCCCCCGGCTGGCTCATGGCATTGCACATATAATACCGCTTTGCCTTTGACTTTTTGATCGCATCACAAATACCATCAATGATCAGACATGGGATGACGCTCGTATAAAGCGATCCGATACCGATAAAAATCACATCTGCCTGAATGATGGCCTCCATCGCTTCAGGATTGGCCTCAACCTTTTCATCATAAAAAACATCAAGGATACGGTTATCAAAATTCGGAATATTGCTTTCACCACGTACTACCGTACCATCGCTCATCCTCGCAAACAGCGTGATCACCTGCGTCGTGGCAGGAAGGATCGTTCCCTTCACATTCAAGATCTTGCTGATTTCACTGATGGCATCCATAAAGCTGCCTTCTTTTTCTGTCAATGCCGTCAATATCAGATTACCTAAGTTATGGCCACCGACATCATCCTCTCCTTCAAAACGATATTCCATCAGATGGGTAAAAAGAGTTTCCTCCTTTGCCAAGGCACACATGACATTCCGAATATCTCCCATGGCAGGAATATGAAACTGCCGTCTTAGCCTCCCGGTACTTCCCCCATCATCAGCTACCGTCACGATGGTCGTTATATTGATATCCGCTACTTGTTTCAAGCCCTTTAAAATGACCGACTGTCCGCTTCCGCCGCCAATTACTACTACATTTTTCATAGATTATTCCCTGATTTCCCGATGCGACTTGTAACAGTTCCATTTTTTGGAATAATGATCAAACAAATAATTCGTAATCGTCACCGAACGATGCTGGCCGCCCGTACAGCCAATTCCCACTGTCAGATGATTCTTGCCTTCTTTTTCATATTCAGGAAGAACATAATCCAGAAATTCAGTAATATGTCGAATACATTCCTGAGTAGCATCAAACTTCATGACATAGTTATACACCGGCGGATCATTTCCTGTCAGATTCTTTAATTCATCCACATAAAACGGATTCGGCAAAAAACGGACATCAAACAAAAGATCACTATCCATAGGAATCCCATTCTTATATCCAAAAGAAACAAATGAAATGCTGAAAGACGGCTTTTCACCCAGCTTCAAATAATCTTCGATCTGATTCTTTAACTGTGAAACCGGCAGATAAGTCGTATCAATTCGATAAATGCTGGCTCTTTCTTTGATAGCATTAAAGTATTCTCTTTCTGATTCAATGGCTTCCTCTAAAGTATTGGCCATATGATTGACCAAAAAAGGATGCTGACGACGAGTAAACTTATAACGCTTTAAAAGCTTATCATTACTGGCATCTAAGAACAAGACCCTTACATTCATGCCGATATTTTCAAAATAGACTAAAAACTTTGTATAATCCAAGGCTGTCGTGGCAAGTGCCACATTGTGATAACGAACATCACTTTTGCCTTTCAACAATTTTCCAAGCTCATGAATCAGCTCAACAGGAAACTGGTCGATGCAATGATAGCCCATATCCTCCAAAACAGACATCGCTGTTGTTTTACCTGCACCTGACATTCCCGTTATCAGTACGATATTCACATCTTCCATAGGCTCACCCTCTTTTCATATAGTTTAGCACATTTTAAGAAATGAGAAAAGAAGAATAGGAAAACAGCTAACAGCCATAAAATGACTATTTATGATGCTTTACAGTCAGCTTTCAGGTATTTTATCTTGATTCAAGTTATAATGGAGATGAAAGATGAGGCTTATATGAAAAAAACATTATATCGTCTTGAAATCTATTATAAGCAGCATGCTACTGAAAGTGAGCGTGAATTTCTGCTTTTCGTCCTCAATCATACCCGTGAAGCAATCGAAATGGATATACACACATTAGCAAAACAAAATTATTGCAGTGCTTCAACGATCGTACGTGTGTGCAAGAAAAATGGCTTTAAAGGCTTTCGGGAATTAAAGCTGGCATTGATGAACGACCTTCAGTTTAATGAAGAGCTGATGCAAAGCAAAATCGAAGATCTGACAAGCACATTAAGGGTCATACCTCTTGTGCTTAATGAGAACATACGTTCCATTCAAAATACATATGCTCTTTTAGATATGGATGAATTAGAAATCATCATTCATCTCTTAGTAAATTCTTCTTTCATCAGTTTATTCGGCATTGGCGCAAGCTTTTTGGTCGCAAAGGATTTCCAGCAGAAATTTGAGCGTATCAGCAAGAGAACCTTTCTCTATGAAGATATTCATTTACAGCTGGTTCATTCTACGAATTTTGAAAAGAAAGATCTGGGAATCATCTTTTCTTATTCGGGGCTGACCAAGGAAATGATTGAAATTGCTCATAATATAAAAGAAAGAGGCGGTATTTTGATTGCTGTTACCAAATATGGAACCAGCAAGCTGCTCTCTTTGAGTGATTATAATTTATATGTGCCTGACAGTGAGGCTTCATTGCGTATCAGTGCGAGCTCCAGCAGGATTTCACAGCTGTGTATCGTTGATATTCTTTATCATGCCTATCTGACAAAAATGCATGATAGCTCAATGGATAAGATCATTTCTACGAATCAATTATTGGAAAAATCTGGAACTTAGTATTAATTTGATGTCAATATATGGTACTTTGTTTCATAATCCTTGTCGTTTATTGTAAATGTAAGCGTTTATGTTTATAGTGAGGTCAGGAGGTAAAGCGGATGATTGATTTATCAAAGATGGTAACTGAACAGACAAATCCTAATACGAAGAATTTCAGTTCTATGAGTATTCAGGAAGCTATCAAAATCATGAATCAAGAGGACTACAATGCCGTAAGATGTATTGAAAGCCAATATGACATGATTGCGCAGGTCATTGCACTGACCAGTGAAGCACTTGAAAGCAATGGCCGCATCATTTATATGGGTGCAGGCACCAGTGGCCGCTTAGGGGTCTTGGACGCTGTGGAATGTCCGCCGACATTTAATGTTGACACGAATACCGTGATCGGTTTGATTGCCGGCGGGGATGCAGCTTTTGTAAAGGCTGTTGAAGGCGCTGAGGATTCTGAAGAGCTGGGTGAAGAAGAATTACGTAACATACAGCTGTCTGAGAAAGATGTCGTAATCGGCATTGCTGCCAGTGGTCGTACACCTTATGTCATTGGAGGATTAAAATACGCGCAAAGCGTACATGCGGCAACATGTGCGATCGTATGTAATCCACATAGTGAAATTTCAAAGATTACCCCATTAACAGTTGAAATCGTAACAGGACCGGAAGTATTGACGGGTTCCACCCGTTTAAAAGCTGCAACTGCTACTAAAATGGTACTGAACATGATTTCAACGATCAGTATGATCCGTATCGGTAAAATCTATCAGAATTATATGGTAGATGTAAAGATGAGCAATGAAAAGCTGTTCTCACGCGGCACAAACATTGTTTGCAGCGTTACTTGCTGCTCAAAAGAAACAGCGTTACATGCGCTAAAGGAATCTAAAGGAAATGTCCGCCTTGCAATCGCTATGATTTTGCTTGACTGTGACTCTTCGCAGGCTAAGGAAGCCTTAATGAAAGTGAACGGACGTATTCAGGATTTAATTGACGAGGAGGAATAAATATGTCAAACTTGGATCTTGCGAAAAGACTTGTGGAATTACTTGGCGGCAAGGAAAATGTCGTCAAAGCAGCAAATTGCATGACTCGTTTGAGAGTTGTATGCAAAGATGTATCAAAAATAGATGCCGAGGGGATCAAAAATACCGAAGGTGTTTTAGGACTTGTGATCGATCATGACAGCTATCAGATCGTATTAGGCCCGGGAAAAGCAAAAAAGATCACGGATATCTGTATTCAGGAACTGGGTCTTCCAAAAGAGAGCGGTGATTGGCAGGAAAATAAATCAGCCATTAAAAGCACTCAAAAAAGTAATAAGCTTAAAGATGTCATAAAACTGATTGCGGAAATCTTTATTCCGCTGATTCCGGCTGTTATTGCTGCCGGCTTATTTAACGGTTTTGCTTCTCTGATCGGTCAGCTGATGAGTGATGGTATGCTTTCCGGAGATATCTTCAGAATGATCCAACTGATCTTCTCACTCTTTGGAACTGCCTTTTTGGGTTATTTTGCCATCTTCACAGGTATTCGTTCCGCTGAAGTCTTTGGAGCAACACCGGCACTTGGCGGTATGATCGGTGGTATGAGCATCGGAGCCGCTTTGATCGATATCTCTACGATGTTAGGATTATATAATGAAGCAGTCCCTTTGGAATCTGTATTAACAACAGGTAAAGGCGGTATCATTGGCGTTATTTTCGGTGTATGGATCTTATCGATCATCGAGAAAAATATCCGCAAACGTGTACCGGATGTCTTAGATCTTATCATTACACCATTTACAAGTCTGTTGATTGCCGGTGTTATCTTCATCTTTGTGATCATGCCTTTGGCAGGCTTTGTCAGTGATGGCCTCGTTTCAGTTTTAAGCATCATCATCAACTCAACGAATCCATTCATCCGTATCATCAGTGGCTTTATCTTATCAGCGATCTTCCTGCCGATGGTATTGCTTGGCTTGCATCATGGCCTGATCCCGATATACGCCGTACAGCTTGAAGCAATGGGTGGCGTATCATTATTCCCAGTGCTTGCCATGGCAGGTGCCGGTCAGGTTGGAGCTGCTATTGCTATCTATATGGTGGCCAGAAAAGTTGGCAACAAACGTTTGCAGGGAATCATCACAGGTGCTCTTCCAGCAGGTTTCTTAGGTGTTGGAGAACCATTGATCTACGGTGTTACATTACCGATGTTTAAACCGTTTATCACAGCAGGCTTAGGTGCAGGTTTTGGAGGCGCTTATATCATGTTTACACAGGTGCTTGCCAATGCATGGGGTCCTAGCGGCATGGTAGCCATACCTCTGATGCAGGGAACAAGCGGTATGATGAATTACTTTATCGGTCTTGTCATCTCATATGCAGCAGGCTTTATTATCACTAAAATGGTCATTAAAGACAGTGACGTACTAAGCGTTTAATATAAGTCAATGATATTTATAAACATGTGTAAAATCCTAATAAGATCTTATACATGTTTTTTTACTATTTTAGATAATGATATATTTTAGTTAAAACGGATATAATTCTCTTTACTACAAAGTTTAAAACATTTATTATAAGTTTATATCGGAGGTTTTTATGAAAGACATTAGAGGAATAATATTTGATGTAGATGATACATTATATTCACATAAGCTAAACAGGGTACCTGAACTTACAAAATATACAATAAAAAAATTAAAAGAAAATGGATATATTTTAGGCGTGTGCACGTCACGTTTTCCAAGGGAGTTTTCTTCTTTACCTGAACATATTTTTGATGACTTTGATATGATCATCGCAGGAACAGGATCTATTTATATCAGAAATGGAAAAGTCTTACACATTGAAAAAATTGATGAATCTGATGCAAAGACGTATATAGATTATCTTGATCAGCAAGAGAACCTGTATTATTTATGGACACCTGTGGAAGGTAACCCCCATTTTTCCAGTGAACCGAGTGAAAGAATAAAAAAACATCATTTAGACTGGGACGGTGAATGCCCAACTGTTCAAAAATGGAACGGAGAAACATTATGTACTATTGTCTACTATGACGCAAATGAAAAACAGACACAAGAAATTATCGATCTGGTTGGTGAAAACAGTTTAGAAACCTGGGGTAATAATGGCCATATGAATCCTAAAAATATTGATAAAGCATATGGTATTAAATATTTCAGTAAATATTATGGTTTAGATTTAAATGAAATTCTTTGCTTCGGAGATGGCCAAAATGATATTAGCATGCTTAAGACTGCCGGAATGGGCGTAGCCGTAGGAAATGGCAACGATGAATTAAAAAAATATGCCGATTTTGTTTGTGATCCAATTGAAAATGCCGGCATTTATACTTTCTGTGCAGATCATAACTTAATCGATCCGATTGATTCAACCATATTCTTTTTTGATATTGATGGCACTACTTTTAGAAATGATATTCAGGCATCACCTGAATCCACGATATCCACCATTCATATGTTGAGAAAAAAAGGAAAAAAATGTTGCATCTGTACAAGCAGAAGCAGTGATGAAATGATTCATTTGCCTGAAGATTATCTGAATATGTTCGATGCGATTATCCGTTTGGCCGGCGGACATATAACAATAGATGGCAACGATTTTTATCAAGAAATAAATCATGATGAAGTCTGTCAGGCAGTAAAATATTTGGATAAAAATCATATTCCCTATCGTTTTGTAACTATTGATGAAAAAAGCTACCTTTATAATTCTACTGAGTTTGTACGTGGATTATTTAGATATCAGTATGGCATGGTCCCACCAGAAAAAAAATATGAAAATGAAAAAGTCATTCATCTTCAATATTATCCTTTTGAAGAATCCCAAAATGATGATTTGAATAAAATATTTACAAATTCATTAATAACTCATTTAAAAATTTCTCATGAAGTTACACAGGGAAATATTGATAAGGGAAACGCCATCCTAAAAGTAGCAGAATATTATGGTCATGATCGTGAAAACACTGTGGCTTTTGGCGATGGTGAAAATGATATCACAATGTTAAAAAAGGCTCAAATTGGGATTGCAATGGGTAATGCGTGTCAACAGTGCCTGAATATTGCTGATTATGTAACGGATAGGATTGAAGATGATGGATTATATAATGCTTGTAGACATTTTAAGTGGATCGAATCATAATCACATCGGATTATGGTTCAATTAATACCCTATTTCATCATATGATTCAAACTTTTCCTCTAACTGGTCTGGTCATGATGCCAGATCTTTTTTAGACTCCCTGCCCTCATCATAAAAATCCAATTATCTGTATATCTTAAAATAAAGGATTGTCTGTTAGAATAGCAGTCAATCCTTTATTTATTTTTATTCACAGTGTTCAGCTTTTTTACTTCAATAGATTTTGTGAGGTCTTTTTAAAACTGATCATCTCTTACAATGACAATCGTATTTGAATGAAGCCATAAAAAGCTTGCAGGAAGCTGAGTTGAAATTTCTAAAAAAGACCATGTATCGCAAGATGCTTTACATAGTCATTTTCTTAATCTCTATCAATTGACTTCTCTTTTTCAAAACCATGAGGATATCGCTTTGCAAGCTTATCAAGATTCATCTGAAAGATACTCTCCAAATCATAATCAAGCGCATAAGCTGTTTCCGCAAGATACCAGGCTACATCTCCCAGCTCTTTCGCTAAATTTTCCCGATCAAGCTTATGTCCCTGCGCCAGATGCTTTTTGACGATATCGATCGCTTCTCCTGACTCACCACAAAGACCCATGACTCCATTGATCAGGATTTCTGATTTAGAAAGCGATGGATTCAAAGTACGCAGGGCCTTTTTTTGATAATCATTTACCTTCATCATGCTTTTTAATGTAATGAAAGGCACTTTGTGCGGCAATTGCACCATCACCAGCTGCTGTTACGACCTGACGAATCGTTTTCTTACGTACATCACCTGCCGCAAAGATACCATCAGCAGCTGTTGCCATTTCTTCATCTGTGATGATATAGCCATGCTCATCACAAATACCGAGATCCTTTGCATAAGCTGTGACCGGATCAGCACCTACATATGGGAATACCGCACTTGTTTCCATGACATATTCCTCATTTGTCAACACATTTTTAACCTTGATGCCATTCACTTTTTTACCGTCATCCAAAATTTCCAAAGGAATGATCTTTTTCATGATCTCAATTTTATCATTGGCATAGGCTTCATCCTGAATATTCTGATCTGCCCGCAGTTCATTTCTTACCAACACATTTACTTTGCTGGCAAATTGCGTTAGATAAGAAGCCTCTTCCAATGCACTATTACCGCCGCCGATGACAGTAATCACTTTATTTTTAAAGAATGCACCATCACAAATGGCACAATAGGAAACACCACGGCCAACATTTCTTTCTTCACCCGGAATATTCAGCTTTCGCTCCAAGGTTCCAGTTGCAAGAATCAATGCCTTGCCTGTAATTTTGCTGCCATCTGTACAAATGACGCTCTCCCCTTCTATCCTGCTCACTTCACAAGCAATATATTCAGCTCCTAAGTGAGTCGCATGATTCAATAGATTCATAGCCAATGTCGTTCCTTCCATTGACTCAATGCCCGGATAATTTTCGATATGTGCTGTCTTTACCAGCTTTCCTCCCGGTGCATAAGATTCAAGCACCGCTACCGATAAACCACTTCTTGCACCATAGATGGCAGCACTTAGTCCTGCCGGACCTCCGCCTACCACAACAAGGTCGAATTGTCGCTCCATTCTCTTTCCTCCTTTAACAGTTCACAAAACTGTTTCCATTCTGTAATAATTGCGCAAGGATGCAACTTCTCGATTGCCTCTTTCCTTTCCTCGTCAAAAACAACGCCTACTGAGAAAGCTGACATGTTTTTAGCGGCCATGATATCACTTGGAGCATCCCCACAATATATGAGGTCATCATGACCTTTATTTAAAAGGGCACATCCCTTCAATAAGCCATCCGGATCAGGTTTCGCCTTTTCCATCTGTTCCTTACATACCACAACTTCAAAATAACCATCGATACCGCAATATTTTAATCCATGCTTCACCGTTGCTTCTACCTTATTCGAAACAACACCGATCGGATAACCGTTTTCTTTACAATAGTCCAGCATTTCCACAACTCCCGGCAATACCTTGACCATCTCATCATGATGGGCACTATTATACTCACGATATTCCTGTGCATATTGTTCGATCGTCGCATGATCAGCTTGCGGATAAAGCTCCTTCAAAGTAACCTCCAACGGTGGTCCCGGTAAGTTTTTATATTCCATGGGACTTAATTCTCTTTCTAATGGATGAAGATCTATCACATGCTTATAGCTGGCTGTTATCAAAGGTATCGTATCAATCAAGGTACCATCTGCATCAAATAAGATGACCGGCTTTTCTTTCTTAAACGGATAAAAGTTCTTAAAGACACGATCATATACACCTAAAAGACCTAAAAGACCAATCACCATCAACGCAACAGAAACAAGCTGAGCCGTCTTTAATGGCCCTACCATCAGTGAATCTGTCCTGAATCCCTCAATAAAGAAACGAACCATTCCTTCCCACATAAAATAAGCATACATGAGATCACCACGTTTTTTTCGTCCATAACGGTTAAAAACAAAGCGAATCAAGATATATCCGATCAGATTGCCAATTCCTTCATAAAGAAAGGTAGGCATTCGATATGCTCCATTGATATGCATGCCTTCTTTGATAAAATCAGGAAGCCAGTTCAAGCTTTCAGCACTTACGATCGGACCAAAGGCTTCTTGATTCACAAAATTGCCCCATCTGCCAATCATTTGCCCGATCAGGACGTTCGGAAATATCGCATCGCCAAAACGCAGAAGATGAATCTTATTTTTTCGGCAATAATAAATCGAAAATATGACAGCAGCGGCTACACCGCCATGAAAGGCAAGACCGCCCTCCCAAATATATAATATTGAAATCGGATCATTGATATAACGCTTCCACTCAAACGCACAATACCAAAGACGTGACCCGATATAAGCAATCGGCAAAAGATAGAAAAGGAAATCCTCAATTTTATCTTTATCCACCTTCATCTTCAATAACGTATGACGTGACAGATAATATGCAACGATAAATCCAAGAATGCTTAACAGTGCATACCATGTGATTGACAGAGGACCTATTTCAAGAAAGATCTGTCTTGTTGGAAAAAAGCTCATGATTCATTTCCTCCGTTCTTATTCATCTCAATATAGCGAAGAATCCTTTCCTCAAACTCTTTAGCGCTGTCCTGTCCCATACTGCTGAGCAGATAGTTCGTCACCGCTGACTCGATGATTGCCGCCATCGAACGTCCCTCTTTGACCGGAAGCTCCAGCTTTGGAATAGAAACACCCAAAATATCCTTAAATTTCTTTTTTTCTATACCGACCCGGTCATAATCCTTTTCAACCTGCCAAGGCTCTAAATGAATATTCAGATCGATCTTCGTCTTATCTAATACGCTGCTGATACCAAACATCTTGGATACATTGATGATCCCTACACCACGTATTTCCAGCATTTCCTTTAAGACCTCCGGTGACTGGCCGATAATTTCCTGATGGATCAAAAAACAATCCACCCGATCATCCGCAATCAGCAAATGACCCTTTTTGATCAATTCAAGCGCTATTTCACTTTTTCCCATACCGCTCTCTCCTGTAAGCAGTACGCCTTTTCCATATATTTGTACCAAGACCCCGTGAAGTGATGTCATAGGAGCCATCTTCTCATCCAGAAAGGTAACCGCATCAATGACGACACGATATGTTTCTTCCTTCGTACACAGCACCGGAAATTTTTTCCGCTGCGCTATTTCACGCAAAAGATCCGGACACTGTGCACCATGAGTAATGATGATACAAGGCGTTTCATCCTGGGTCAGATACTCAAAGCTCGTATATTGGGCCTCATGGCTCATTCCCTGGATATAACCCATTTCCTTATTACCTAAAATAACTATCCGCTCACGCTGAGAATGAAGATAATAGCCCGTCAGCTCCAGCCCGGGACGATTGGTATCCGCAACAACGATCTCTCTTTGCAAAGAGAGCTCATCACCGGTTACTTGAATGTAATTCAAATGCTCTTTTAAATCTTTTACAGTAACGCCCATCTTATCCCTCCATGACTTTCTTCAGATACTGGCCTGTATAGCTTTTCTCGCAGGCCATGACTTCATCAACGCTTCCGCTGACGACCAGCTGACCGCCTTCGTCGCCGCCCTCCGGACCGAGATCAATAATGTAATCCGCACATTTGATGACATCCAGATTATGTTCGATAACAACGACCGTATCGCCATTATCAACGATACGCATCAATACTTCCATCAATTTTTTCACATCATGTGTATGCAGACCGGTCGTCGGCTCATCCAGTACAAACAACGTCTTGCCGGTCGCCTTCCGCTGAAGCTCGCTCGCCAGCTTGACACGCTGTGCTTCACCGCCCGAAAGCGTCGTTGCGCTCTGTCCCAGCTTGACATAACCTAGCCCGACATCCTGCAGCGTTTGCAGACGATGAGCAATCTTTGGAACATTTTTGAAAAATTCGACACTTTCCTCAACGCTCATCTCCAATACATCATAAATGTTTTTTCCCTTATATGTAACAGCCAGTGTTTCTTCGTTATAACGTTTTCCCTCACACACATCACAAGGAACATAGACATCAGGAAGAAAATGCATCGAAATCCTTAAGATACCATCTCCCTGACAGGCCTCACAGCGGCCACCCTTGACATTAAAAGAAAATCTTCCTTTATCATAGCCACGCATCTTCGCATCATTGGTCTGTGCAAACAATTCACGAATATCATCAAATACACCAGTATAAGTGGCCGGATTGGAACGCGGCGTACGACCGATCGGATCCTGTGAAATATCAATGATCTTATCAATGTTTTTCAAACCTTTGATCTTCTTACATGCACCGGGTTCAACACGTGTTCTTCCCAATGCCGCCTGAACACCCTTTGTTAAGACTTCATTGACCAGTGAGCTCTTTCCGCTGCCACTCACCCCGGTAACGACACAAAGCGTACCCAAAGGTATCTTCACATCAATATTCTTCAGATTATTTTGTGTAGCACCTACGATCTCCAAATATTTTCCATTGCCTTTGCGACGTTTTTCAGGAATCGGGATTGACCATCGCTTGGAAAGATAATTACCGGTGATCGAATTCTCATTCTGCATGATTTCCTGAGGTGTACCACAAGCAACCAATTGACCGCCATGAACACCGGCATAAGGTCCGATATCAATGATATAGTCACTTTCCATCATCGTTTCTTCATCATGTTCTACCACGATCAATGAATTTCCTAAATCACGCATGGCCTTCAGCGACTCGATCAAGCGTGCATTATCTCTTTGATGCAGACCAATGCTCGGTTCATCCAAAACATAAAGGACGCCCGACAGATGACTTCCGATCTGAGTTGCCAGGCGAATACGCTGTGCTTCACCACCTGAAAGCGTTCCGGCCAGACGATCCAGCGTCAGGTAATTCAAGCCGACATTGCTTAAAAACTGGCAGCGTTCCCGGATTTCCTTTAAGATCAGCTTGCTGATTTCCTGCTGCTTCGGAGTCAGCTCCAAATGATCCATAAATTCCAAGGCCTGCTTGATCGACATCTGGGTCCATTCATAAATATTCTTGCCACCGACCCGGACGCTCAGCGCCTGACGGTTCAGACGTTTGCCGCCACAGGTCGGACATGTAGATTCACTTAAAAAACTGCCATACCACTCTCTTGAAAACGAAGACGTCGTTTCCGCATATCTTCTTTCGATCAATTTACAAACACCTTCAATATACTCGGTTTTATTGTAGCTGTTGCCATTTTTAGAAGTGATCGTATAAGAAATCGGTTCATCAGCACCTTCACAAATGATCCTCATTTCCCTTTTGGTCATCTGATTCAACGGCTTATCGATATCAATATGATAATGATCCAGCAAGGCCTTAAATCTCAGCCATTCAATATTCTCTTTCACAATGATGTTTTTATAGTAAGCAATACCTCCCTGACGAATCGTCTTCGTCTTATCAGGCATCAGATAATTCAGATTTACCTTTTGAGTAATACCTAATCCCTTACAAGTTTCACAAGCTCCCAAAGGGGCATTAAACGAGAAAAGACGTGGCTCCAATGTAGGCACGCTGAATCCGCATATCTTACAGCTGAAATTCTCAGAAAAAAGGATCTCTTCATTGTTGTAGCACACTAATGCCATCCCTTTTCCAAGCTTCAATGCATTTTCCAAAGAATCATTCAGACGTGAACGATCATCAGACTTCACGATACGATCTACCACAACATCGATCGTATGCTTGATATTCTTATCCAAAAGCTGGACATCTTCAATATATTTGATTTCGCCATCAACACGAACACGCACATATCCCTCAGAACGCAGCGACTCTAAAAGTTCCTTATGCGTTCCTTTCTTATTCCTCACTACCGGCGCACAGATCATGATCCTTGTCTTATCTTCGATTTCCATGATACGGTCCACCATCTGCTTGATCGTCTGTCCCTCGATCGGCTCATTGTGATCCGGACAATACGGAACACCGATACGTGCATACAAAAGACGCAGATAATCATAGATCTCCGTTACCGTTCCTACCGTACTTCGCGGATTGTTATGCGTCGTCTTCTGATCAATTGAAATAGCCGGCGACAATCCTTCGATACTATCAACATCCGGTTTTTCACTATTACCTAAAAACTGACGGGCATAAGCACTTAAGCTTTCCATATATCTGCGCTGTCCTTCAGCATAGATCGTATCAAAAGCAAGCGACGTCTTGCCGCTGCCGCTGACACCTGTCATGATCACAAACTTATTACGCGGAATCTCAACATCTATATTTTTCAGATTATTCTCTCTGGCACCCTTTATAACGATCTTATCATTTGACATAGCTTCCTCCAAATTCCTTCTTATTATACCCCAGTTTATCCGGCATTGAAATAAATTTGATTCACGATCAAAGCGTTCATACCGAAACAAATTTACTGAAAGCTCACAAGAAACATCATTATTATATCATAATTACGATATAAAAATATATTTATTTATATAAAATATCATTTTAACACAGTTTATGATATGAAATCGGTAAAAATCACATATTCATCAAAATGATATCAGCCTTCACCCTCACCAACGATTCCTTAACATTTCTAAGCTGCAATATAAACAAATCAAAAACATCCCTTCTCATAACGGATGAAAGATCGGCTTCATCTTCTCAAATGTCGCAAACTCCTTAAAACCTATTTCCCTGACAATCTCTTTAACCTCTTCAATTTTAAAACCAACATGCTCTTCTTTATGCGTATCACTGCCAAAAGTCAGGATCCTGCCGCCTAAATCATGATACATCTGCAAGATTTTTTTAGAAGGTGTCAAATCAGAAAGATGATATCTGAGGCATGAAGTATTCACTTCAATGCCTTTGCCATCCGCAATCGCTTTTTTTAATATCGCCATCAAAATCTCTTCGACCTGATCATCGTCATATTCCCCATAAGGATCATCCCGCTTGATCGCATCCAGATGTCCCAAAACGCTGTAATCCGTATATAACTGCATACATTGGTAAACTTCCTGATAATAAGCTTCATTGATCTCCTTCTGGCTCTTACCCTTTTGAAACTGCTGATTCCAAAATTCAAGATCCTGTATCTGATGACAGGACAGAAGGATAAAATCAAAATCATAGTCATCAAAATCCTTTTGGAAAAGTGGTACGGTATGTGTCTGTACACCAAACTCAGCTCCCCATTTTAAAACGATCCGATCCTGATACTTGCTGCGGCATTCCTCATATTTCAAACGGTATTCACGTAAAGGACAATCCTGATGCGCCTGAATATTGTGATCGACATGATCTGTAAAACAAATTTCCCGGATTCCTTTTTTAATGGCATAACGGATCTCATCTTCCATATCAAACTGTGAATCCGGGCTAAATGAAGTATGCATATGATAATCTGCAAGCATATCGATTCCTCCTATTTGTACATTTTATACTCAATATCAGCACTTTTCAATTCAATCATTTTTATTTTTCATATGATTTGCATATCTTTTACACCTTCACTGTTTATTATTATCACAAGGAGTGGTATGATACTGAAATGGAGGACATATGAAGAAAAAATATATTTTATTCAAGCTGTTTTATTCAACCTTATATCTAAGTGCCTTTACCTTTGGCGGGGGCTATGTCATCGTGACCCTCATGAAGCAGAAATTTGTGGATGAACTGCATTGGATCGAAGAAAATGAAATGCTTGATCTGGTGGCCATTGCCCAAAGTGCTCCCGGACCCATCGCTATCAACGGTGCCATTTCTGTCGGCTATAAGATTGCCGGCTTTCAGGGAGCCGCCGTTGCTGTTTTAGGCTGTGCCTTACCACCGCTGATCATTCTATCAATCATTTCTTTTTTCTATCAGATGTTCATCGAAAACCAGCTGATACAATTGATGCTCTTTGGTATGCAGGCCGGTGTCGGGGCTCTCATTGCCAGTGTCGTGATCGACATGATCCTAGGAATGGAGAAAACAACTCTTTCTTATGTGATCCTGATCTTAGCTTTTATCGCTAATTACTTTTTTGATATAAATGTCGCCTATATCATCCTCTTCTGTATCCTGTTAGGCCTCATACTTAGCAGAAAGGAGAAAAAAGCATGATCTATCTGCAACTGATCCTCAGCTTTCTTCAGGTAGGACTGTTTTCCTTTGGCGGTGGTTATGCTTCTATCGCCCTGATCGAAGAACAAGTCGTTTCTGTCCATCATTGGTTAAGTTTACAGGAATTTAACGATCTGATTACCATATCACAGATGACGCCCGGCCCGGTAGCCCTCAATTCCGCTACCTTTGTCGGCACCAAAATCGCCGGTATCCCGGGTGCTATCATCGCAACAGCCGCCTGCATCCTGCCAAGCTGCATCATCGTAGGTCTGATCTCTTATTTCTATTTCAAATATAAGAATCTTTCAATCATCCAGACGATCCTCAAAACACTGCGTCCTGCTGTTATCGCTTTAATTGCCTGTGCCGGTCTTTTGATGATCACCTCCAGCTTCTTCCCTGACGGGATAACATTTAAAATCACTTCCCTTATTAATTTTTGTCTTGCCTTATTCCTTTTGCGGAAATTTAAGTGGAATCCGATCCTTGTCATGCTCATCAGCGGATTATTTGAAGTCGGCACTTATTATCTTCTCTAACATAAAAGCCTCATTCCGAGGCTTTTATTTACTATTTTCAATATATTCATCAATTTCCTGTTCGATAATTTCAAAATGAACCGTACCGGCATCCAGCAGTGCCTGGTTAAATGAAAGAACATCAAAGTTATCCCCTAAAGCATCTTCTGCCTTTTCCCTTAAAGCATAGACCTCATACGTTCCCAAAGAATAAGGCGCATACATCGCCGGCCGCAACACAGCATCCTCATAAAGATCCTGCGCAATATCAGATACCAAACCTATGCTATCTAAATAATCAGCAATATCATCACTCTGCCAACCGTTATAATTTACCTGCAAACCGATATATTCATTCAACATTCGATTTAGATAACTATATAAACGCATGTATTCCTGAAAATCTTCAGAACCGATATGACCGATCCGATAAGCATCCATGCCCACATATTCGGCCCATCCTTCACTGCTTCCCAAATTATCCAACAGATAATAAATTTTAGGCTGCCCATTCTGTACAGCATAATTATTCTGATAAAGATGTCCCGGGAATCCTTCATGTGCCAAGGTTGAAAATAAATCAACCAGATCCGTATTTGAAGGATTTACTTTAATGACATTTTGATCCGGTGCATCAATCGGCGGTATGACATAATAAGCCGAAACAAGATTATTTGCGACAGAAGCATCTAAATAATCTACACGATATTCTACCTGTTCGATTGCCGGGAATTCCTCATCTAAACAACCCTCCAGATAATGTACGAGATCCACCGCATTATCGGCAGGCAATTCCACATTTTCTAATTCCGCATCAATATCCGTACGAAACATGATATTGATCCAGTTGTAGATCGTATCCTCTATTTCTTCTTCAACGATTTTGATCCACTCATCAACACTGCGCTCTTTACCTACCTGTGTTTTCAAAAGATATTCAAAATATGCTTTGCCTGTTTCTCTTTCTGCCAATGACCCCTGATTCTCAGCTTCCGGAAGCTGTTCATATAAGGTGATGATATTTTCATAAGCCGGCTTTACATCATTAGCGACAGCTTCTGCCACCTGGGCTTCATAATCGCTCTTCTGCGCTTCGCTCAATTCTTCCAGCTGCATTACTTCATCATGAAAATACTTTTCGATTTCTTCACTTTCTAAAAAGTTCCTGCACTGTTCAAGGATCGCTTCCTTTTCACTTTCTTTCTGGATATAGCCTTCATCCGCCATCTGTTGAGTTGCTTCAATGCCTTCACCGATATAACGATCGACATCTTCCAATAAAACGATAAAATCCTCAACATCTTCCTCATTCGAAATACGATATTCCGTCAGATTCGTAATCAGGTTATCATTGACCTTATTTTCACCAAAACAGAATCCATATTCCATATAATAATTTTCATATTCAACATTATATTCCAATTGAATTTCCAATAAGCGATAAATTTTCTGCTGGTCATCCGTCAGCTTTTCCTTCTCAAATTCATGAAGCTTATCCAGATCATCTTTTGAATCCTCAATCGACTGCTTCGTGGATTCCAATGTCAAGCTTCCCCAATCAACCTCAGGCTTTTCATATCCGCCTGCTTCAGAATCTGCCAGCATATAATGAAAAGTCAGAAAATCAGCCTCGATCTCATCTTTGAACAGCTCATCAAGATATGAATCAAACTGAGCCTGTACCTCAGGATCTTCTTTATTTTCTTCTGTCCTGTTGCATGCGAAAAGCGTTACGCTCGTACACAACACCAAAATAATTTGTAGTAATTTTTTCATATGTCACCTCACTTTTTTATTATACATAATCATAGTAAAAAAAGTAAGGTCCTTTTATTTGAAATAACTACCTTTCCAAGTTGCTCAATTTTCCATGTGCAAGCATGAGCTGTCTTTTAGTCAATCGGTTAATCAGGTAACGATCATGGGAAACGATCAGCAATGTCCCCTTAAATTCTTCAAGAATAGTTTCAATGATCTCAATGCTCGAAAAATCCAAATGGTTCGTAGGCTCATCAAAAATAATAAAATTAACATGATGAGCCAATATCAGTGCCAGCTTCAAGCGTACCCTTTCACCACCGCTGAGATTTTGAAGCCTTTTTGCCATATCCTCAGCATCAAAACCAAATTTATGTAAATAACGCCGGGCCTGTTCCTCATGCATAGCTGCTTCATAACAAAAATGATTCAAAAGACGCTGTTTTTCATCATCAAAACGGATGATTTGCGGCAAATATCCGATATCAACATCATTTCCCAATCGAATACTCCCTTCATCCGCTTGCAGTTGTCCCATCAGAATACGTATCAATGTACTCTTGCCACTGCCATTACTTCCACACAAAGCAATTCTATCCTGCCAGTAAACAGAAAGATCAATATGTTCCAAAAGCATTTGATCACCATACCTTTTACATAAATCTTCAATGACCAAAACCTCTTTGCTGCTTCTTTGACATGCCGGCAAGGCAATCTTCATTTTCCGATTTGCATGCTTTGGATCTTGCAGTCTTTCAATCTGTGACAGCTTTTTTTCCAATTGCTTCGCCTTCTTATAAAAGCTTTCATTATCCCCTTCATACGCCCATTGGCGATAGCGCCGTATGGCATTCTTCAATTTCAAAATCTGCTTCTGCTGTTCTTCATAATCATGCTTCAGACGTTCAAAACGCAAAGCTTTTTCTTTTTTATAATCATCATAATTTCCCAAATACATTATCATTTCACCATGCTCGATCTCATAGATCTTCGATATCGTATGATTCAGGAAAAGACGGTCATGGGAAACGATGACCACTGTTTTTCGAAGCGAACTGATATATTTCTCCAGCCACTCGATTCCTGCCACATCTAAATGATTCGTCGGTTCATCCAACAATAATACATCCGATTCTTGGATAAGCAGGTAAGCTAAATTGACACGCATCTTCTCTCCACCGCTCAATACGTTATAATCATGGTCAATAAGATGGGCAATCCGTAGCCCCTGTGCCATCTGATCCACCTTGTAAAGCAGATCATAGCCGCCAGCCATCTCAAAACTTGCGCATAAATTGCCATATTTTTTCAATAAATCATCTAAAAGCAGGGCATTATCAGGATCGGAAATTTTCATTTCCATGCGATGCATCTGATCCTTCATTTCCAAAAGATCACGGTGGCTGCTCATCAAATAATCATGAACGCTTCCCTCATAATCTTTAAAATTCTGTTCCAAATAACTGATCTTTGTATGTTTTGTTATGATGATCTGACCTTGCTGATATTTCTCTTTTCCGGCCAATAGTTTAAGAAACGTACTTTTTCCACATCCGTTTTCTCCTACGATTCCTATATGTTCACCATCATTTATTTTTAACGTGATATCATCCAATAAGATATCATCACTATATTTTTTAGTTATTCCATTAATATGTATCGTCATTTACTTTCTCCTCCCATATGAAGCGGGAAAAAGAAAAAGTCCGGCAGAGCCGGACTCATATCATACATATGACAAAAGTGCAATTCTGCTTTATCTGTTTTCCCGCATTTTGGACGCACTCGTCCCATCAGAAAGAAAAACAGTGAAAACAATGGTACGACAAAAAGCATCCTGTTTCTTGATACGATCATAAATCTTTGTCATACCTAGCATTGTCCTTCGCCTCCTTTAATGTTATGCAGCCATAACATTCATCTTCATTATTTATACCATATCTTTCATTGACATGCAAGATTCATAGAATTTTCATTACCCGTTTATCTATACAACAAACGATACGATCAGCACATAAGCAATAAGCGTCACGATCATATAAAGTGAAAGGTAGGTTGATAAAAAGCTCTCATCCGTTTCATCCTTAAATAAGGGCTGTACTTGAAGCTGATTCGCAAAACCTGTCGGACATGAAAAATATACCAAAACAGCTATCATAAAATATCTATTTTCCATCAAATGAGGAAATAAGAAGAAAATACCCAAGACGATCATAACGCTTGTCACGATACGAATAAGAGATAATCGTAAGATAGGCATCAACATTGAAAATTTTAAGCTTAGCTCATACCCCATTGAAAATAAAATCAATCCTGTCAAAGAAACGGTTGCCATCGAAACCGTATCTGTATAAATCGTTAAGACATTGATTTTATCCAATAATGAATATACACCCATGAAGTTTAATATAAGACCGAAAACCAGTGCCAAGACAAAGGAATTTGTTAATATTTTCTTTATAATTTCTGATGAAGAAGCGTTTTTGGCTGACTCTTTTGATACAAGTATCGGAATCAGCACAAAGCCAATGATGATACCAGCCATATCAAAAGTAATCGTATTGATGGCATATCCCTCGCCTACGATTGATGTATATAGAGGCAAAGCTACACTGCCGCCTTCCACTGTCCATAACATATAGGGTACTATTTTGGAATAGCGTTCACTGATCCATTTGCTGCATAATTTACCTATCACAAAAGCAGCGCACCATGCCAATAATGCATATAAAATCACTAAAAACAATGATGGCTGGATATCAGAGGTAAAAATTGCATTAAATACGACGATAGGCAAAACAATACTGAATAATACCTTCTTTACCCCTTCTTTTTGATCAGGACTGATCCAATGATACCTTCTCGATAAAAATCCCAGTAAAAGCATAAAAAATACAGGGATTATAGTTTCCAACACTTTCATGACATACCTCCTTTTTAAATAATATGGGGTACCCTCACATCAGGAAACCCCATTGATTCATTCACAGACTATTTTTATAAATCTGTATCAGTTCTTCTTTGCTGAGCTTGTGATATCCGGCATCATTGATCGGCGTATTATCAGCTAACTCTTCGATCATATCCTCGCTGATGCCTACCTTTTTGATGCTCATCGCAACGCCTAATTCAATCATCCAATCTTTTAAACGATTTAAACCTTCCTCAGCAATTTGCTCATTTGTTTTATTGCCTGGATCAACACCCCAGACATTTACGGCAAACCGAGCAAATTTAGGCGGATAATATTTAGCCATCAAACGATAATATGGAATGGAAATACATGATAATGTCATCCCATGAGTAGCATCCGTAAAAGCAGCAATTGCCTGACCCATCATATGGACCTCCCAATCACCTGTTTTTCCCATCGCAATCAAATTATTCAAGGCCCATGTGGCCGCCCACATCAGATTCGAACGTGCTTCATAATTTGTAAGATCACCCTTAGCAACCTTTGCATTTCGAATTACCGATCGCATCAGACCTTCTGCGATATCATCTGATACATTATCATCTTCATTGGAAAAATATTGTTCCATGATATGTGACATAATATCAAAAGTACCGGAAGCAAACTGATAATAAGATACAGAATATGTATATTCCGGATTCATGATCGCAAACTTAGGATAGGCATCCTTTCCAAATTTGTAACCGATCTTTTGTTTCGTTTCATGATTGGTTATCGTACCATTATCATTCATTTCTGAACCAGTGCCCACCATCGTTAAGATACAGCCAACCGGAATCACTTGATTCGTACACTCTTCCCTTCCAATATAAAACTTCTCCCAAGGATCACCGTTACAGTAAGCACTGCCGGCAACGGCCTTAGCATAATCAATTACCGATCCGCCACCCACAGCCAACAGCAAATCCGTCTTATTCTCTTTGACAACTTCAATACCTTCATAAACCTTCTGAATCGTAGGATTCGGCATGACACCGCTTATCTCACTAATTGATTTACCCGCCTGTTTCAAAATTGCAACGACTTCATCATACAAACCTATTTTTTTAATAGAATTTTTGCCATAGACCAGAGTTACATTTTGTCCATAGTTTTTTAATTCCGGTAACAGATGTTGAATCGCTTCTTTACCAAAATATATTTTCGTTGGATTAAAATATTCAAAATTACCTAACATAATTGCTCCCTTCTATTCTAAATAGAGGATGATCTTCATATCATCATTTAAATTAATAGACATTAAAACCCAATTCCTTTAATTGCTTTTCATAACAATCCTGAACCTCATTAAATGACATATACTCCCTATGCTGATATGGTAATGAACCTTCATACCAAGGGCCGACGACTTCTGCCTGTCCAACTTTTTCAAAGCGTGGATAACCCAGAAAGCCTTTTGTTCCCCACTTGCCTGTCATATGAATTTCTTTTCCGGCAAAACGGAACACAATTTCTTTATAGATACAAGTAGAATCATTTAGATATGGGATGCGATAAAAGTCTGCTTCAACCTCAACTTCATCAGCATACACCGGCTCTTCACCTTCCAGATGATAATAGGCCCATACCTTTCCATCAGCAATGATATCAATGACAGCTTCTTCCATACGGCCATCTTCCCGGATACCGATCAATTCATTATTCATATTGACGCTGCCATATTCCATAGAAAAACCAACATTTTTTTCCTTTTGAATCGTATAAGAATGAGAGCATCGGCCAACACCATGAATAGGTTTTCCTTCAAATTCTCCTGTAAATTTTGCCGCCTGATAAATCACACATGCATTAGGCCATGCATTAAAATGATCGATAACTGCCATAGGATAATATTCAAAATTCAACTGTAATATATCCGATTCCTTAACAAACGCATGATCGGTATAATATACAATCTCCATCTTACCATCCAAGGAACTACATCCATAAGCCGGTGGATCATCTGCTATCTTATGATAAGGAACGATCGCATCGTTCTTGCACGGAGCAGCCAACTGATAGGTATACCCCCCTTTTTGATAATCCAAGGGTCCATCTCCCAATTTAGAAATACCCACGAATCTATTTTTGTCCGGATCTAAATGGCGATAATAAAAGTAAGGCTGATCATCTACAAAAAACTGGCAGAATACAGGATTTAACGATAAGGAGCAATATCCATCACGTTCATTATGAAAGACATCCGGTTCCATCTTTAGATAATCCTCTTTAAAGGATGTAAATTCTGTATAAGGCGGGTATGTGGCATTACTTTTAAATACGATCTTATTTGCCATTAGGAAAGATCATCCCCATTCGTTTTGATTACCTTCTGATACCAATAAAAGCTATCCTTTCTGAAACGATCAAACGAACCATTTCCATAATCATCTGAATCAACATAAACAAAGCCATATCTTTTCTTCATTTCACCTGTTCCTGCTGATGTCAGATCAATACAGCCCCACATCGTATAACCAATCAAATCAACACCATCTTCAATTGCATCGCTCATGGCTTTGATATGTTCACGAAGATAGGCAATTCGGTATGGATCATGCACCGTACCATCTTCTTCAAGCTTATCATAAGCACCGATACCATTTTCAACGACCATAATCGGGATATTATATCTTCCATATAATACATTTAATAAATAACGCAAGCCGGTAGGATCAATGGCCCAGCCCCAGTCATTGCTTTTCAGGTATGGATTTTTTACACCGCCTAACATACTTTCAGATTTCTGTACGGAATCATCTGAGGTTAATACTAATGTCTGATAATAGGATAATGAAAAGAAATCAACTGTACCCTCTTTTAAAATCTGTCTGTCTTCTTCTGTAATATCAAGCGTCACTCCGCGATCCTGCCAATATTTTTCGGCAAAGAACGGATATTCTCCACGCACCTGAACATCTCCGCAATAATAAGTATCTGATTGCCAGTTTCTTTCTGCTTTAAAAACATCCTCCGGATTACATGAATACGGATAGGCAGGATTCATTGCAATCATATTGCCAATCTTAAATTCAGGATTAATCTCATGACCAATTTTTACTGCCCATGCTCCGGCAACAAGCTGGTTATGAAGTCCCTGAAGACGAACCTGAGGATCATCGACCTGATGTACATAATCTTTGGTTCCTTCATTTCTGACACCTAATACGAGATAATTGCCAATTCCATTATCCCAAGTAGCAAGATTGATTTCATTAAATGTCAGCCAATATTTTACCTTGTCCTTATATCTTGTAAATACCGTCGTAGCAAAACGTTTGAAACAATCAATAGCTCTACGATCCGCAAAACCGTTAAATTCATTCGTCATTGCAAGCGGGATTTCATAATGAGATAAAGTTACCAGTGGTTCAATTCCATACTTGCGACATTCATCAAATACCGCATCATAGAATTTCAAACCTTCTTCATTTGGTTCACTTTCCATACCTGTCGGATAGATTCTTGTCCATGCAATCGACATTCTATATACTTTAAAACCCATTTCAGCCATCAGGGCAATATCTTCTTTATAATGATGATAGAAATCACTTGCAACTCGATTTGGATAATACAGGCCTTCTTCTGTATCCTTGGTTATTCTTCTCGGCTGGGTATGAGAACCATTGGAAAAGACATCATCAATGCTTAATCCTTTTCCACCTACATCATAAGCTCCCTCAAACTGATTAGCGGCAGTAGCACCGCCCCATAAAAAATCTTTTGGAAATTTTGACATTTTTCTTCTCCTCTTCTTTTTTATAACAAAGGGATATCTGATATTTATGAATCATAAGCAGGTATCCCTTAACAAGCTCTAAACCTTCATCAATAATTTCTTATTATGCTTCAGCCTTTTCAGCTGCGTTTTCCTTTTCAAGCAATTGTCTGTCATATGCCTGAACGAATGGCAGCCAGATCAGCGCATTAACAACGAGCATAACGATATGGCAGATCACAGCGGCTACAGGAGTCGTACTTGCTAAAGCTGAATTTAACAGCGGTGGTGTCGTCCAAGGAAGAACCAAACCACTGAATCTTCCAACCAAACCTGTGGCAATCGCAACATACCAGCATGTTACATTCCAGAAGGTCGACAAGACCATCGGAATGATCATCAATGGATTAAACATACAAGGAAAACCAAATAGAATTGGTTCACCGATACCAAAGATTGCCGGAATAAAGCCTACTTTGGAAACCTGTTTGATTTGTTTTGATTTACAGAAGAACAATCCTAACAGACAAGGAATCAATAAGGATGCCTGTCCTCCTGGATCCATGATCATATGAAATTCGAAATCGATGATATTCGGAAGTGCTTCACCTGCCTGCAAAGCAGATAAATTCTCAGCACTAGCTACTAACGTTAATGGTGAAACAATCCCCATGATCGTATTCGCATGCAAGCCCGGCCATAAGATTGCAGATGCTAAACAACAGATAATTACATAACCACCATACGATAAACCAATATTAGCTAGTGGAACTTGTAACATAGCATAAACAAATCCGGCAAAAGTTGCATAAGAAGTACTACTGAAAGCTGCATCGATCATACCTGCAATCACACATAAAATAATCGCAGGCACCAATACGGCAAAACCTTCTTCAACAAACTTCGGAACACTGTTTGGCATTTTTATCATCACATTATGTTTTACAAGAAATTTAACACCAGCAGGTACTAAACACCCTACTAACATTGCTGTGATCAAATTAGAGGTTCCCACCGCATTCGCACTGATATTTCCATCTGTCAATGGAGAAACAATGAAAAATATAGCTGCAGTAATAGGAATAGTTGCAATATTTTGTTTTAAATCAATTCTATTTCCATAAAAATATGACAATAAAAGAACTGTCCATAATGAATATGCTCCTGATGTTAAAGTATTAATTTTGGTCAAAACACTCACTAATTCGGGAACCGAATTGATCCATGATTGCCAGGGACCAATATCAATACTTAAGAACATCGTAGCAAATGAACCAATAATGATCAAAGGCATCGTTGCCTGCATTGTTTCAGCAATAGCAGCAATCACATTATTTGCCTGTAATTTTTCTCCGATTGGAACAAGCCATTTTGATATTCCATCTGTTAGTGAATCCAGAAAACCTTTCTTTTTTACATCTGTAGACATTTTTACCTCCTTTTCAAGCTTTCACTTCGTTTAAAATCAGATTCAAGACATTTTCCCCATTCATCATGCCATAGTCCAAAGGTTCAATGACAATGATCGGCGTCTTTTTATCATCTAACAATTTTACGATTACATCTTTTTGATAACGCAGCTGCGGTCCTAATAAGATTACATCTGCATTTCCAACAACATTTTTCGCATCAGCAATGGAATACGCATTAATGACCATTTCAATATTTCTTGTATCCGCAGCCTTCCTGATGTTTTCTGCAAGCATACCCGTGCTTGCTCCAAATTGACAAAGTAATACTACATTTAGCATTTTTTAATCTCCTCTTTTAATTCAACAAACAATTCAGCCATGGTGATCAAAGTTTCCGCTACTGATAAATGATTTGATGCATGTACTACTAAAAGATTGATTTTAAGATTCTCATCTCTAGCTCCCAAAGCAATCAGATCCGTATGGTATCGATGTGCTTTTAAGGCCGACTCTTTTGCTTTTTCCAATTTTTCGGCAGCTTCATTAAACTTGAATTCTCTGGCTAATCCCACGCACTCCATCGCCAAGCTTTGGGCGTCCCCTGCATACGCGATAATATTTGCGGCAATTTGATTGATATCCAAATCATTACCTCCTTTCTAACCAAGCTAGCTTTTCTTTACGCTTACATTGTACATATTTCCTCATAAATATTCTTTCCACGCATTTGCACAAGGGTGTGCAAATCAATGCATTTTTATAAAAATAAACATATACTATAATAACTATGTCAAAAGAGGTGCGATTAATATGGAAAAGAAGTATGAGATCTTAAAATACCTTCTCAATCAGACCACCCCTGTAAGCAGCAGCGTCATACAGGAAGTTTTTGGCATCTCCAGAAGAAGCATCATAAACTATACAAAGCAATTAAATGAAGAATTCGGAAATATCATAAAATCATCTAATTTGGGCTATGAGATCATCAACAAAGAAAAGGTTTCTACCATATTTAATGACATTTCAGACACTTCATTCTTTGACAGCTATGAAAAAAGAAGCAAATATATTCTAGAAAAGCTTCTTTTAAATAAAGAAGATGTAACCATTGAAGATTTTATGAATGATCTCTATATTTCTGAATCTACCTTTAATAAAGATTTAGCACGTTTACGAGCAGAATTGAAAAACAGTGATCTCTATATCAATACTAAAAACGGACGGCTTTTTATCGTAGGTGAAGTTAGAAAAAAACATAAATATCTTTTATCGTTACTTAATAAAGAATTGGAGGATTCGATGTTTTCAATCGTTTCTCTACAAAATTTCTTTGAAAAAGCAGATATTCAGAAAATAAGATCGGTCATCTTAAATAATTTAGAAAAAAATGATTATAAGCTTGATGACTACTCGATCCTAAACTATGTCCTTCATCTTGCCATTTGTATTGAAACAAGTCAAACGAACAATCCTATATCATTTTCCAGATCTGTCGATCTGCCTTTTGATACTCATTTTCAAAAGATCATCGTATCTATATATGAAGATCTGAAAAAGGAATATCCTGATTCTAACTTTACCTTGGATCAGATATTCGATGCTTCTGTTTTAATGTCGACACGGGCTACTTCGTCTAAAATGACAAATCTGACATTGGATGAAATTGATAATTATGTCGGTAAAGAAATTAAAGATTTGCTTATAACGATTATTCATAACGTATATAGCAATTACGGCATTGACCTTAATAACGATGATTTTATCGTAAGATTTGCTTTTCATATCAAAAATCTTCTGATTCGCCTTCATGAAAATATGCAAATCAGCTCAAACAACTTTATCAGCATAAAAAATGATTATCCGTTTCTTTATATGATTGCTGTTTACATATCTTCGCTCATATCACAAACAGCACATTGCGATTTACCCGAAAATGAAATATCTTATATTGCCCTTCATTTAGGTGTGCTTATGGAAACAGAAAGGCAGAACATTCAACATGTGAATTGTGAAATTGTTATTTACGATTATCATGATTTAGGTAAAAACATATTTGATAAGATATCTGCCAATGTGAATAATATTCATCTTACCGATATCGTATCTTCATATGAAGACATTGATGAATCAACCGATTTGATCCTAACTACTTTAGAAACAAATCCTGCTATTCACATCCGTCAGGTTCATATCAATGTCTTACCAACAAAAAAAGATATTGAAAATGTTGCTAATGCTGTAAGAAAAATTCAAGAAGAGCTTCAAGAAGAAGAATTTGCGAAAAAAATCAAACGATTCTTTAAAGAAGAACTAATGTTTTTCAATACAGATTTTTCATCCGGCAATCATGCCATCAGCTACATATGTGATGAAATGGAGAAGCTTGGTTATGTCAACTCTGATTTTAAAGAAGATATATACAGACATGAAAAAGAATTACCCACAGAATATAACAATATCGCCATTCCTCACCCTTTAAGTGACAGTGATGTTCATATCCATCAATCTGCCATTGCTGTCTGGATCAATAAGAAGCCCGTTAAATGGGTGAATAATGAAGTGAATTTTATATTCATGATTTCTCTTCGCTCAGAAGATCGATCGTTATTTTTAGATATTTTTAATGTTATTACAACTGCTATGACAAATAAAAAGATAACGGAAGAACTGCTTGATTGTAATAACTTTGCTGATTTTATACGTTTAATCTATAAATAAACGTTGTTTACATAAATAAAAACCCTGTAATATAGGATCACTTCCTAATTACAGGGTTCATTTTAAACATTTTTATTTTACATGAATTTCCATCCAATTGGTAATTTCTTCTAATCTTCTTAACCGATGCTCTGGTTTACCGCTTCTTGATAATTCATGGTTTTCACCTATAAATCCACAAATTCTCGTTTCAACACCTTTCCATTTAAGTGCTGAAAACAATTGAATGGCTTCTGGAAATGGGCAGCGATAATCTTCTGTTGATTGAATAAATAAGGTTGGCGTTACTGCATTTTCTACATATTTTAATGGCGAACGATCCCAGAACAATTCAATTGCTTCGGCATTCAAATCAATACCATTTTCATAAGTAGTATCATAAGAATAATCTGAGTAATAAAAATCAGCGACTCTGTTTGAAATAGAGCGTTGCGATACAGCCGCTTTAAATCGATCCGTATGCGTAATGATCCAATTCGTCATATATCCTCCATAAGAACCACCCGTCACACATAATCGATCCTTATCAATCTGTGGATAAACCTCAATCGCACGATCAACAAACATCATCAGATCATCATAGTCAGTGGCACCGTAATGCTTCAGATAATCTGCAAATTCATCACCCCTGCCATCAGAACAATGCGGATTACAAAAAATCACAAAATAACCTTTTGATGCCCATAGCTGCATTTCATGATAAAACACTTCACCATAAGCTGTCTTAGGCCCACCATGAATATCCAAGATCATCGGATATTTCTTATCAGGATCAAAATCAATCGGTTTTAATACCCATCCGCGGATTTCATGAAGATTAAAACAAGAGATTCTCTTTGGCCTTGCGATATATCTATCTTTCAGGACTTCTTCATTGATATTGGTTAACTGAATGACCTCATCCTTTTTCACTTGATAGATTTCCTGTAGTTTCATATCCTTCATAGCAATGATATACAAGCGATCATCAATAAAGGTAAAATCATCAACAGAACCTTCAAAGTTTGTCATATAAGTAAATTCTTTTCCATCAAAACGATTCAAAACAGACCGCTCATCAACAGTATTTAAAATGTATAAATCACCATTCAAGGTCAAACTGTTTTTACACTGGCCATAACGGCAATCACTGCCAATCGAATTATAAAACATCCATTCACTCTCATATACACATTTCAACTGGCCATCTTTAACTTCATAAAAAGACTTACCTGAAATACATGTTTTCTCAGAAGCCAAAGCATGTAATTTTCCTTTGATCATAACTATTTTACTAATAAATAATGATTCATTTTTATAAATACAAGATAACTCTTTTGTATGAATATCATATTGGTAAATGGAAGACCACATTTTCTTCATTGACTGATAATCATTCGCCAATAAAAAGATTTTTCCACCATCTATCAGAACTTGTTCCACATCCATTGTACATGGTGTAATTCTGGTGATTGAATGATCTTTCTTATCTATTAAGAATCCATTGTTACGACTTCCATTAATGAATCCGGCCCCATTATAGAAAAACGGATATTCATCAAGCACAAGATAATCCTTATTCTTTTCTTTTTGTGCATGATAAGCTTTCTTGGCATCTTCATCCATGAGATGATAGTCAGGACAATCCACAAAACTTGTCGCCGTAACGAAATAATACTGATCTGTATAGCCATGCATTTCCTGAATCATTAGCGGTAACTCACATTCTTCTGTAAGTCCTTGATCATAACAAAACACTTTTGTTTCATAAAAACCTTCACTTTGTCCTTTTAAAATCATTAATGCATCATCAACCACTGCATATCTCACTCTTTTATCTTCAAGTAAAATATGATCTTCTTTCGTTATGGGATCAAAATGATGAAGACGTTGTGTATAATCATTATTTCCGATATCGGCCAAGGTATCGATATAGATCAGCTTATCCTGATAAGTATTTAATCCTGATAAATAACGATACTTTAACATTAAATCAAGCTCAATTGGTTTCATATGACATCCTCCTATCTATATTATTTATTTAGTTATTTTACTCTTACATTTGATTGAATGTCAATTATCGTTTAATATCATAAGTATTTTTAAAAAATCTCAAATCCTTATTGTCATTTTACTTAGGTAGGACTATAATTCCATTAACCATTGAAACATAAAAAGGAGGAAAGTAAAATGTTAAGCAAAAGAAGAGAAAAATGTCTTCAGGCCATCAGGCAAAGTGGATTAGATGGTGTCTTATATGCTTTAGGGCCTAATTTTCAATATCTTTCAGAATCACATCATTGTTTGTGGCAAAGAAATGCCATGAATACATTTGCTCCTATTTCCGGAGCTTCCATCATGCCAGAAGCTTTGATTTATGTAAATAAAGAAGGAAAATCAACGATTCTGACGATTCCTAAGCACAAAGATACGATGAATACCTTATTAAATGATGTTGTTGTCAGTTATATGGATCAATTTGAAGATGAATTAACTCATATCATCGATGGTAAGAATATTGGTATTGGAAAAGACTGTGATCAGTGGATCAAAGAAACCCTTTCTCATATCGATGAAACGATTACTACAGTTGATACGGATACGTTATTTGAAGATATTCGCCGGATCAAAGATGAGTATGAAATCGCTCATATGAAGAAGCTGGCACAATTTACGGATGAAGCTGTAATGTACGTATGTAAACATCTAAAACCCGGAATGACCATGTTTGAAGCTGAACGGATGATTGTCGATTATGGTTTACAGCACGGAATACAGGATTTGTCTTTCTCTCCTACTTGTGGCTTTAAGACAAGAAATACGGCCAATGCGCAAGAAATTGAGCCTTTTGAAAATGAACGAAAACTCGTTGATGGCACCATGATTGCATTTGATATTGGATATATGGATCAGGGATATTGCTCCGATTGGGGTCGAACCGTGTATTATGGAAAAGCTCCAGAATTAGTAAAGAACGGTTACCACGCTTTACAAGAAGCTCAGGTTTATATGGTTTCTAAAATCATACCGGGAGTGACACGTTTTGGTGATTTATATGGTTATATCTGTGATAAAGCGGAAGAATTAGGATATTATCAATACTTACGTTTTAAACGGGAAGAAGAGGGTGGCAATGGTCATCATATAGGAACAGAAACTCATGAAATGCCATGGTTAAAAAATAATGTAGATCTGATTTTACAGCCGGGAATGATTTTCTGTTCAGAGCCAAAGATGTTCTTTAAAAATGAAGGTTATATGCGTGTAGAAGATATGATCCTAGTTACGGAAGATGGCGCTGAATTCCTTACCAATTTCCCGCGTGATTTATTTGAAATTGATTTTTCAAAAAATCTATAAACAAATCATAAAGGCTTTGCACTAGATGATGAAAGACTAAAAGGAAACGGTGGTGGTAATTACTGGAAAGAGCTTTTTGGATCGCATTCGTGATATTCGTTTATCTGAGAAGATGCTTTATCGCCAAGTTCTTGATTTGTATGCTGCCAGTGTGATAACTTAACGCTTAATGTACTAGTATCAATTTATTTTGATAATATGCATAATATGTCTGTT
Source organism: Traorella sp. mt218 (assembly GCF_055420025.1). Taxonomy (NCBI): domain Bacteria; kingdom Bacillati; phylum Bacillota; class Erysipelotrichia; order Erysipelotrichales; family Erysipelotrichaceae; genus Traorella; species Traorella sp. mt218. The sequence continues at coordinate 130,170 of NZ_JBVAYM010000002.1, read as the reverse complement.
CCTAAAAATTTATGATCGGGTAAAGACTTTATATACAACATTTTGAAATGCATTCAAGGCCCCAAATACCTTCTAAATAAGGACTTAGGGCCTTTCTACATCTTTAAAACTGTTGAACACACCTTTGATCAATCTTGGAAATGCTGAGAGAAGATTTGCTGGAAAGCGGGATTCCTGAAGACCATATTATCAGTATGCACTATACATCTGAAGATTTTGATGATGAATGGCGCTCCCTATCTGTAGAAGCGGTTTACAGCTATCTGACCTGGTTAGAAAAAGCATTTATCATCTGTCGCTGTCGGCGATATGATTTGCAGGGAAAATCCGTATTAAAAACACAAGAAAAATTTTATCTGGCGGATGATTCTCTGAAATATCGTATTATGGGATTTAACCCAAAATCAATCGACGAAAAGGGTATGATGTTAATATTGGAAAAAATAGAACAAAAGAGATTGATTTTTATGCAATACAACGAGATGAGCATATTTATGTACAGGTATGTCGTGAACTGCCAGAGGAATCAGATCGAGAAATTGTAAATCTTCTTGAAATATCAACGATATAAAAATCATGTATTTAACGGATTTCCTGCTGAGTAATGGTTATTGAATATAATTTTGTATGAAATTTGTATGAAAATTATAAAAAAACATAAAAAAACTGCCTTATTTTAGGCAGTATTTTTACATATGGTGCCGACGAAGGGACTTGAACCCCCGACCTACGCGTTACGAGTGCGTTGCACTACCAACTGTGCTACGTCGGCATAGCACTAGTATTCTATCACTTTTTTTGATTATCTGCAATGCTTAACTTTCACATGAAGCGGAATTTCTTTATTTTTTAACTCAAACAGCTCACTGACACTTACAACCTCAAACCCTTCTCTCTGCATTCTCTTCAATATTTCTTCCGTTGCTTCGATCGTAGAAGTATATCCATCATGCATGATAATGATATCACCATCTTCGATATGCATAAAAACATTGTCTTGAATACTCGCTGCATTTCTAATCTCCCAATCTCTGGAATCAACGCTCCACATAATGAAAGGCACATCAAACTCTTCCAAGATATCCTTATTGATATCCCCATAAGGAGGACGTACCAGCATATCTCCCTGCTGCCCGCTTAAAAATTTCAATAAGCTTTCATTTCCATAGATCTGCCGTTCTCTCTCTTCTTGGCTTGCTTTTGTCAGCCAGATATGATCCAAGGTATGATTACCAATTTCATTGCCCTGTTCATAAATGCTTTTCACCAATTCTTTATTTTCATTGGCATGATTCCCGTTAATAAAAAATGTCGCCGAAGCGTCATATTTATTCAACAGATCGATCAATGCCTGTGTCGTAAGCTGACTGGGTCCATCATCATATGTCAATCCCACATATTTCTTTTCTGTAAAGACAGGCTGAGTTGCAGGCTCACGATAGAAAAGCACACATATAAAGATCAAGATACAAGCCATTCCTAAATTAAATATCTTCTGCTGCAGCTTTTTCATTTTTCACCTGTTACAGTATATGAAAAAAGAGAATCATAAATCCTCTTTTGTCGTAATTTTTATATTGGTATATGCACCCAAAACCACATGCACCTTCGTATTGCTTAATCTTTCAACTACACTGGCATCATCACTAAATACATCTTGCCCATGGATGGCTTTTTTCAAGCACCCGCAAATTAAATCTCTTTTAAAGCATTGTGGCGTTAACGCTGCCATCAATGTTGAACGTTCGGGAGTATGATCGACAATATCGTGATCAACCACCTTGATCGTATCCTTGACAGGAACCATCAATAAAGCAGCATCATAGTTTTCCATGGCTTCCTTGCAACGCTTCAGCTCATCCTGTGAAACATATGGACGGGCACCGTCATGAATCATGACCACTTCTTCATGAGCAGCACTGACCCCATGATAGGAGCTTTCCTGACGGGTAGCTCCCCCATAGACAAAGTGAACCCGATCTTTAAAGAGTCTTTTCATATCATCCTCATCATTTTTAGATATGACTAAGATGATTTCATTACAGGATGCATCCTGTTCAAAGACCTTGACCGTTTTTTCAATAATCGTTTCCTCATCCATTTTATATAACAGCTTATTATAGCCAAGACCTACCCTTGTTCCTGACCCTGCTGCCAGTATCACTGCACTGTATCTCATGAATACCACCCATATTCATTTTACCATATTTCACTTATTTATCCAGTTTTAATTCACTGATAAGACATTCACTGTGATGAAGTCCGACACTTGCCGGTCCTTTGATGATCTCTCCGGTCAGAGAAAAGCGTGAACCATGACACGGACAATCCCAGCATTTATCATGCTCATTGAATTTAAGCGTACAGCCTAGATGTGGACATAACGTATCCACGATATAGAGCTTATCGTCCTGACGATAGATTCCATATGGATGACGGTCTAACTGAAAACTGACGGCCTGATGATTGTCCGGTATCATAAGCTTGGAATCATGCATCTTTGATTCAATCAGACTTTTTAAAACCTGATAGTTTTCTGTAATAAAATTCTTACTGAAAACAAGACTCTTTCTCTTCAAAGAAAACAATTCCCTTCTCTTTGTCATCTCATCCTTCAAAATATCCTTGACAGTCAGAGATGCGACATAAGCATTTGTATTTCCCCATTTATTAAAACCTGTGATCACAATAAAATCATCACATCGATCAACGATCGGCAGATAATCCGTCACCTGATAATCCTGTGAGCTCCATGTGCTCAATAATCGGTGATTGGGATACTCTAATACCAGATCACGTTTAAAGCTTTGCCATTTGATATTGGAATCATCACTTAAAGCATGATCATAGCCTCCGATAAGCATGAAGTTTTTCATATCGTTTTTCGTCTTTGTGATTTCATCTTCACTTAATATCATTAAATTCTTTTTATCTGATGGCTTCAAAGCCGCAAGATAACTCTGTTTAGGCGCTGTCATCGTATAAAAAAACTTAAACTGAAAGGGCATGACCTGGGTAGCAAGGATACAGTGCTGGAAGCGTATCGTATGATCCTTGGTCTTAACCACATGATCATGGATATGCATCATCGGTGTTCTTTCATAAATTTCACAGATTAAACGCGAAGCTAATTGAATACAAAACTGATAAGGATCGAAGCTTGCCTGTTTCAAAAACTTAGCTCCGTAACGGATCCCTTCGATTTCATTTTCTCTGACAATTTCATAAGGAATCGAACATGTATCATAAGCTTTGATCTCATCTGCAATCTTTTTGGTCATATAAACAGATTTACAACCGACAACAGCTTCCTTTTCAGAATATTCACAGTCAATGTCATATTTCTCAATAATTCCTTTTATCTCCAAGATCGCCTTATCATTTTCCTGATAATAAAGCCTTGTCTTCTCTTCACCATGAATCTTAAGTATTTCCTGATAATTCAATCCATGCTGACTGGTGATCTTACCAGTATTTCTGCCGCTTGCCCCACTGGCAATCTCATCACTTTCAATGATGACAATATGCTCAAACATATCCTGCAGCTGATAAGCACACAATAGTCCGCTCATACCTGCTCCAACGATCAATACATCACATTCCAGATTTCGATTTAATTTCTTGATTCCTGTTTCTCTGTTTTTGATCCATTCACTTTTCATAAGGCACCTCATTCATAGGGTGCCCTCTTTTCATAAAAATATCATCACTTTACGACAACACGCCAATACTCCTGTGAAGCTGGCATGTTTTTGGATCTTTATTTCATATAATAAAGTGGCTATTGCCTATAAAGGAGAACACAATGAAATATGTTTGTGGTTATATTTATGATGAAGTCATAGGAGATATTGAAAATAATCTTGCGCCTGATACAAAATGGGAGGCGTTGGACGATGAGTGGGTATGTCCTATATGTATGGCAGATAAAGAACAGTTTTCAGTTTATATTGAATAAGGATGTTTTCTTTTGTTGATTATGATAAAATATTTTTGTAATTAACGGAGGCTTTATGGCAGAAGAAATTTATATTAAAAAAATAGAAGATATCATTGGGGTCGTGCTTGATCAAAAATATGATGTCCGCATCGATCGGCATCGTTCCTCATTTCTATACCGAGGGTTACCGAATGATTCCTTTACATTGACAACAAGCATTGAAAGAAACTGCAAAGAAAAGTGGACGGATTTAGAAAAACCTATTCTGAGAAACTTTACAAAATATGCTGCGATGCATATGCCGGATCTAAAGGATTCGGTATGGAAGCAGTTGATCATCGGACAGCATCACGGTTTACCTACCCGTTTATTAGACTGGACGTATTCACCTTTGATTGCGATGCATTTTGCGACAAGTGGCGAACACCTTCATGAGATGGATGAGCATAATGGTCTTATCTGGAAAATTGATATCGAGGAATTGAATTTGCTTCTTCCTCAGAAATATCAGGAAGCTTTAAATCGTGAAAAGGCATATTTATTTACCACGGACATGATGCGCAATGTCGTCCATGATCTGGAAAGCTATGACAAAGATATGTCAGATCAGTCCATGGTCTTTCTGGAACCTCCTTCTTTTGATGAACGTATCATCAATCAATATTCCTATTTTTCAGTAGTTCCTAAGAATATTGGCTGTATTGAAGATTTTTTAGATAAATATACACATAAAACAGTAAAATATATCATTGATAAAGATTTAAGATGGGAAATCAGGGATATGTTAGATCGTCTCAACATCAATGAACGTATCATCTTTCCTGATCTTGATGGTTTATCAAACTGGTTAAAACGTCATTATTTTGTGAAAGAATCACGCTAATCAAAAATACGCATAAGGAAGACACTTCGCAAAGAGGCTGTCTTCCTTTGACTTTTATAACCAGTGAATGAGCCGTGATTACATAAGCTATAATAACGATGATGAAGCTGCAAAGGCATCAATTGTATAATAATTCTTGCAGATGTGAACATTCAGAGTCAGGAATTTTAATAATCTTTACTCTATAATGGACATACACAGAAAGGAGGGAAATCATGGATTGGCTAACCGGAATACAAAATGCGCTTAACTATATTAAAAAAGCGCTTATGCGCTTAATTTACTTCATCTGGATAAAGCATCATTCTCTTATAAATCATATATGAGATTGCTGCCGCTATAAATTCAGTGATCCAGAAAGCATGCCATACTCCTTCTGCTCCAAAGATCAGGCTTAATACAAAAGCAACAGGAATAATGATGAATACATATCGCAGTGATGAAATCACCAGTGATGGCACTCCCTGTCCCAAACCTTCTAAAGCACCGCTGATAATGACCGATACCGAGGAAATAATAAATCCAATGCTGATATAGCGTAAAGCAATGCTGCCGGAAGCAATCGTGGAAGCATTCGTAGAGAACAATCCGATCAGTTTATCCGGAATTAGCCAGCATAACAGGGTTCCCACGCTCATGATGATGATACTTAAGCTTAGAGATACCAAGACAATTTTCTTGACGCGGGCATATTCTTTTGCACCGAAATTATAGCCTACGATCGGACGCATTCCCTGCACGATACCGTTGGTCGTAAGATACAGGAAGGTTTGCAGTTTATAATAAACACCTAAAACAAGCACATATGTATCAGAAAAATTAGCAAGGATGCTATTTAAAGCGGAAATCAGCAGAGAAGGTAATGCAAGGTTAAAAATTGCCGGAATTCCTACCCCATACATTTTTTTCGTGATTTCCTTATCGAAAGTATCTTTTTTCAAGGTAAGATGTATCTGAAAATGATAAAAACGATAACATATGATGTAAATAACCAGACCTAAGCTTTGCCCGATACCGGTCGCCCAGGCAGCCCCTCAATGCCCATGGCAGGAATGAATTTCCAGCCAAAGATAAAGAGCGGATCAAGAATGATGTTAGCTACACAGCCGGAAAGCATGCAAACCATCGTGATCATCATTTTACCTTCTGCCTGATATACTTTTTCCATTGACATTGAAATCGCAATGACAATCGCAAAGCTAAAAGCGATTCGTGAATAACGGATACCCATATCTATGATCTGGGCATCAGAAGTAAAGAAATTTAGAAAAAACGGCATCACTACGATACAGCCAATCGTCAGCAAGACACCATGAAGTGCATTATAAATCACACTTTGAGTTGCCGCAGCATCAGCCTTTTGATAATTTTGTGCCCCTAAATGATATGCAATAACTGCATTTGCCCCAATAGAAAAACCTATCGTTACTGCATTGATCAGATTCTGAATCGGGAATACGAGTGAAAGAGCTGTCATGGCATTTTCACTTATCTGTGCAACATAATAGCTGTCAACGATATTATAGAGAGATGATACCAGCATGGATATGATCATTGGAAAGGACATCGACAGTACTAAAGGAAGTACCGGTTTTGTTTTCATAAATGTTTTCTGCATGTTCTACCTCCTGACAAAAAAAATAAAGCTATATCTGCCTTGTTTATCTCATCCACAAGGAAATCTATAGCTTTCGCACGAAAGATTCTAACATGTAAGCCTTCTTTTGTCAACGAAATAAGAAACAAAAATGCCTTGCAAATAGCTGCAAAGCATCTCTATATTTATTTATTAAAGCTAAATTCAAATACGGCACTTGGATCATCATAGTTTTCATTTGAAACCCATAAAACTGTTTTTTCAGTCAGATTATAAACAACGCTATGAACGGTACATCCGTTACCATCATCATTATCCCATGTTCTTCTGCCGACCATTGCTAAGATATCCATCGCACCATATGCATCTTCAACGATTCCATTTGTCTTATTTAACTCTTCATAGATCTTATCATAGCGGTCAACACCCTTTTTATCTTCCACAGGTGAATGATCATAATAACCCGGCTGAATGATAAAGTTGGTAATTACCTGATAATCCGTACTGCCTTCCAGCTCCCCGATATGGGCATCATCATCGTTATAAGTCACCACAAGCTCACGTGCTGAACCATCATTATCACTGGCATCATCACTGCCGACCCACTCTAAGATTGCACTGCGCCCACTGGCATCCGCAACCATATAATGATAGGACGTATTTGCTGAATCATGAAGATCATAGGACTGCGCTATTTCGATTGCCTCATCAAGATCATCTGCGTAATCTAAAATCAACCGGATCAATGTTGTTGAAGTAAAATCAGGTTTATCCGTATTTTGATTCGTAGGGACTGTCTTTTCACCACTTCCCTGATATGTCATATAAATACCAACACTTACACCGGCATCATTCATGCCATCCAGCGGAGCATAAGGAGCCGCTAATGTTGTGATCTTATTCATGAATCCATTGATATTCTGATTCACATCAATTCCTAAAAACTGTAAATCGACAGTAGAAATCGTTGCATGACGTCCTTCACTTGCCTCTGTAAAGACAATCATCGTATTCGTCTTAGAAAAATCATAATTTCTCGCAAACAGCGCATCTCCATTATTTCCCGTTGCAGTAAAGGATGCACAACCGATATCTGACTCACTGATATTCATCGGAATCAAACCCTTGGTGATCTTATTCGTCACAAATTCGATCAGTTCGCTGTCACTGCTTACACCGCCTTGGGCAACAAAGTCATCCAGATAAAATCCACCCTTTACATGCATTGCATATACGGCTCCGTCATCATGTTCATCATTTCTGTCACGCAGCATTTCAATGCTCATGAATGTAGCAATCTCATTATGCCAAACGGCATACACCCCGATACCTGTACCGGCAATCAAGACTACCAGAATAATGGCAAGACTTACTAGAATTTTTTTGATATTCAATTTCTTATTGTTTTTCATTTTCTGTTTCAATGATCTTATCATCTATATCCATAAATCGTTACGCTATGTATCATGTTTCGTATGGGTTTAAAAACAATTACAAATTCTGTAAAGATAAATGAATACAAACGAGATGATCACATGCTCCTTTCAGTTGAGATGTTGAAAACTCAACTTCTGTATTATATACAAAAGATGTTGAATAATCAACATCTTTTTTTAAATAATCATATTCCTACCTTTAACCCTACATTTCTATATATTAAAACCCGATGGCTAATTACCATCGGGAAAATGTATATTTACATCTTTATTATTCGGGTCGCAATATCTTGCGCAAAGATCTCATCATGTGTCACAACAAGAACACCCATACCATCTTTTGCCAGCTCCTGAATAATGATTTTCACATCTTCAATACTTTCTTTATCTAATGCACAAAGGCCTTTGGAAAACGATCAATCTATTTATCTGTAAAATGCTATCAGTTATTAAATCGTATAAAAGAAACAAAGCCATTAAGTGATGATGCTAAAAGAATTTATGATGAATTTTCTAAATTTGAATGTGCTGATAAAAACGAGATTAAGAAAAGGCTTAATATGGATACAAAATCCTTCAATAAAGCTTTTGATTTTCTCTTAGAAAATTTATATATCACAGCTTATGCAGGAAAAAAACTAAATGCAAACTGGTATTCTTATCTCTATTGTACAAAAGAAAACTTCAACAAGAAAATCAATGGTTTACATTTTAATGGCAACTGTAAAGAAGAGCTTTGGAATATCGTAAAAAAGACAATGGATCAAGCTTCTTTTGATATCCTTTGTAAATGATACCTTTTTGTTAAATATTATGATTCCATCTCCTTCTCTATCCATGCCATGAGCAAATTCACAATTTGAGCCTGCTGTCTTTCAGTAAGCTCTTTTCCTTTAGGGACCCGATACCATTTCTCCAAACATCCACGGCAACAACAAGCACAGGCATGCTGAGCGATAAATACAGGATGTCCACGCATCGGTGTCTGCTTACCATCATTTTTAGACATTGCCAAAGCAAGCCTCTCTCTTATGAAAGCTTCACAATGAGTACGTATTACATCCATTCCTTTATCACGAACATATTCTTTATCTTTTGAAGATAAATGAAATTTTGCTCTGAATGCAGATTGATTTAATCTTGCAAATGTTTCTTCAATCGTTGGCATAGGATTCACCTCTCTACTATTTTAGCACTTCTTTTCATTCTTTCAATAAGACATAACTTTTATAAAATTATCTGTTTATTACAAGCTTTACCCTAAAATTCTCATTCACAAAAAAAGAGATATTCATAAATGATGAATATCTCATACTGATTTTTAGTGATAGATCGTTATGAATTAAGAAAGCTTTTTCTTAGCATTTAGACTTAACATCATACCGATGGATACTAACAGCAGCATCATCCATAACGATATATTACTGTAATCATCTGTTTTCGGTGATTGACTCACATCATTTTGATCTTTTTGTTCCTGTCCTAATTTAGCAATCGTTTCAGTTTTAGTTGCACCACATTTAGTACAGGTATAGGTCATAATTCCCTCAGCATCCACAGTTGCTTTTTGAGTAACCGTACCATCATCCCATACATGACCGTTTGCTGTTATTTCTTGTGTCTGTTCAGTATGACAGATGTCACATGTACGTTTTTGTAATCCGTTTTCTGTACAAGTTGCTTCTTTGACTGTCTGCCATTCACCATAACTATGTTCATCTCCGTCAATAGCATGGAAAACTAAGTGGTTATATTCCCCGGTTGGAGAATTTACATAATCTTCTGCAACAGTACCTTTATATCCAATGATGCATGCACCATCCAAAATAGGCGTTCCCTGTATAGTGGTAACAGATCTTGGCACCCATACATATTTTAAGCTTGGGCAAGCATTTAAAAAAGTAAACGGAATGGTATCTACTCCTTCTTCTATGTACACATACGTCAGATTGTCACATCCGTAGAATTGTGCATTGGCCCCTTCCCATCTTGAACCTGCCGGAATCGTAACTGACACAAGATTATCACAATTATAAAATACATCTGAATACCATAATACATTTTCAGGAAGCCTTATTTCCGTAAAGCCAGCTCCGCCAAAAGCAACATTTTTAACTTCTTCCAGTCCGTCATTGAGATATACCTCTGTAAGCGTTGGATTATCAGCAAAGGCAGACAGTCCTATAACTTTTACTGTTGATGACATGGTTACTTTCTGCAATTGACTGTAATTCACACCATTGTAGGAAGAAAAAGCGATGGCAGGTATTTCCGTAACTCCTTCTGCCACAACGATTTCTTTGATCTGTTCAGCATAAGGTGCCCATTCATAAGGCTGCCCTTCAACATAAGGAATATCCTCTGTCAAAGTAAAGACACCTGCATCATCGAGCGTCCATCCATTTCCACTGGCAACTTCAGCTGCAAATACAGTCGTAGTACCATTAGGGAAAAACAGCAAACCTAACGTAAAGATAATGGCAAGACCCATTAACTTTATCTTACCAAAAGTTTTTTTCATATGATTCCTCTCTTTCTTATTCTTTATGATCCCAGTTTTCAGTAGTGAAATTCACTCACATCTATTTTCTCTCACAATTAATGAGAGTCAATATCAGATGTATATCCGTTATTTTCATTTCGATCAGCTTTGGTTCCCTCAATTTCTTTTGAAAACCAGCTTGCTTTACAGCATTACATTAGAACAACGATCCTTAAGCCAACTTAAAAATTTCTCCATCACCTCTCTGGTATTCTTTAGGGCTTAATCTTGAAGCATGCTATGAATTTACTCACGATACTTAGAGATTATTTCTATCGTTCAGTGAATTGCACATTAAGCTCTTTTTTTATTATAATCATTATGATATACATAGTCAATGGAGTGAAAAACATAAAATTCATAAGCATATTTGAACATTTTTGTTCCATATAAAAAGCTCACAATAGTCAAATACTATCATGAGCTTTATTTTAATATAGCTTAGCCCCGGCAGGAATGCGGTCATCTACCATCAGAAGATTCAAACGTTCTTCGCCATCTTCTTTATGAATCGCCGAAATGATCATACCACAGGAATCAATTCCCATCATCTTACGAGCAGGAAGATTTACAATGGCAATCAATGTCTTACCTACCAATTCTTCAGGTTCATAATATTCATGAATACCGCTTAGAATCGTACGATCTTCTCCACTGCCATCATCCAATACAAATTCAAGCAGTTTCTTGCTCTTCGGTACTGCACGGCACTCTTTTACCTTTACTGCACGGAAATCAGACTTGCTGAAGGTATCAAAATCAACATAATCCTTGAATAATGGTTCAATTTCTACCTTGGAAAAATCAATTTCAGGCAAACTTGCTTTTGGCTGAGATGCTTCGGCTGCACTTGCTTTATGTGCGCTCTTGGCTCCACCTACTAATTTCATGTGTGGGAACAAGAGAACCTCGCGAATCGTTGACTGATCTGTCAATAACATTACCAGCCGGTCGATACCCACACCGACACCACCGGCAGGAGGCATACCATATTCCAAAGCCTCTACATAATCAACATCCATTTCACAGGCTTCGTCATTTCCTTTATTCTTTTCTTCGACCTGCTTTTCAAATCTCTCACGCTGATCGATCGGATCATTTAATTCAGAGAATGCATTTGCATACTCATGTCCGCAGATGAATAATTCATAACGATCTGTAAAACGTGGATCTTTTAGATTTTTCTTTGCCAATGGTGATATTTCCACCGGATGACCATATACATAGGTTGGCTGGATCATCTTTTCTTCGCAGTATTTTTCAAAGAATAAATTGATGATATGACCAACACCTGTATGATGTGCCTCTACTTCAATATCATGTTCTTTTGCCAATGCCTTTGCTTCTTCATACGTCATCGGCTTCCAGAAATCAACACCACATTCTTCCTTGATGGCATCGACCATATGAATACGCTTGAATGGTGCCTTTAAAGAGATGGCCTGTCCCTGATATGTAATTTCAGTCGTGCCCAAGGTTTCCATAGCAACATAGCTCATCATACCTTCGATCAGATCCATCATACCTTCTAAATCACTGTAAGCAACATAGGCTTCTACTGTTGTAAATTCCGGATTATGCGTTGCATCCATACCTTCATTTCTAAACAAACGGCCGATTTCATAAACACCTTCCAGACCACCTACAAGCAATCGCTTCAATGGCAATTCAGTTGCGATACGCAAATAGAAATCCATATCTAACGTGTTATGATGCGTTATAAACGGACGAGCATTGGCACCGCCTAAGATTGGCTGTAAAACAGGTGTTTCAACTTCGATCAATCCCTTACCGTCAAAATAACGCTGAACGGCACGGATGATCTTTGGACGCATCAAAGCAACTCTTCGGGAGCTTTCATTCATGATCAGATCGACATAACGTCTGCGATAACGTTCCTCTACATCCACCAAGCCATGATATTTTTCAGGCAATGGACGTAAGGCCTTTGTCAGATGCGTATAAACCTCAGCCTTGATCGACAGCTCCCCATGATTTGTTTTCATCACGATCCCTTCGATACCGACGATATCTCCAAGATCCGCTTTTTTGAATACATCAAACATCTCATCACCGATCATATCTTTGCGGACATAGATCTGGATCTGTCCATCAATATCCTGGATATGCATAAAGCCTGCTTTCCCCATCAGACGCTTCGTCATGATCCTTCCGGCAATCTTTACTTTTTGATGTAATTCTTCCAATTCCTCTTTTGTCTTATCTTCAAATAATTCACGGATCTGACCCGACTTATGTGTCCGGTCATAACGTTCACCAAAAGGAAGGATACCCTTTGCTTCCAGATCCTTTAGCTTTTCACGGCGGACGATTTCCTGTTCCGTCAAATTTAACTCATGATTTTCCATTCTTTCCCTACCTTTCCAGCCAATTCCAGTCATCATTTTCCAAGGAATTTTTATAATTTACCAAGATGTCTTGAAATTCATCCAATGTAGACATCATCGAAATTTTTTCTTTCACTCGGTGTGAATACCTCAATGATTTCATATACCACGCCGCGTGTCCTCGCATTTCCTTCATGCCGACTCTTTCACCCTTTAATTCACATAGGCTTACAGCATGATTATAAGCTAAATCAAACTTTTCTTCAACACCTGTATCCTGAATAATTTCACCCGTTTCCAAATAATGAACACAACGCTGGATCAGCCACGGATCACCCAGGACACCTCGGCCGATCATCACCATATCACAGCCGGTTTCTTCCAGCATAGCTATCATATCCTCCACACTGCGAACATCACCATTACCGATCACAGGTATTTGAACCGCTTCTTTTACTTTTTTGATATACGACCAATCCGCCTTACCTTCATACATCTGTGTCTTTGTGCGCCCATGAAGCGCAATTGCACTGACCCCTGCGCTTTCAAGCTTCTTCGCCAATGATACACAGTTCTTAGACTCGCTGTCCCATCCGACACGCATCTTGACCGTTACCGGTTTTTTCACATGCTTAATGATCTCATGCATCAGTTCAGCCGCATACTCTTCATCCCTCATCAAAGCACTGCCGGCATTCGATTTTACGATCTTATTTACCGGACATCCCATATTGACATCAATGATATCACAATCTGTCTGAGTATCCAGAAATTTTGCCGCCTGTACCATGCTGTCGATATCATGACCGAAGATCTGCATCGTTAAGGGATGCTCATCCTCCAATACTTCGGTCATCCCCAACGTTTTTTTATTCTCAAAACAAATGGCCTTATCAGAAACCATCTCTGTATAAACCAGCCCAGCCTTAAACTGTTTGCATATCTGACGAAAGGCCGGATTGGTGATTCCGGCCATCGGTGCGATCACGACAGGATTTTCAATTTCTACATTTCCGATTTTCATTTTTCTAATTCTCTTAACTCTTCTTCCGTAAACTGATAACGGGTATTGCACCAGTGACAGACGATCTCACAGCCATGATCTTCCTCGATCATCGCTTGCCTTTCTTCATGACTCAATGTCATTAAAGCCTCTTTCATATGCTCCTTTGAACAATGACATTCGAATCTGATATCCTGATGACTTAAAATAACCGCATCATCAAAGGCTTCTTTAATAATTTCTTCACAGCTCTTTCCTTCATGGATCAGCTGTGACATCGGTTTGATCTGTTTTAAGATACCTTCCACCTTTTCAATATCTTCTTCTGTCGCATTCGGCAGCATCTGGATCAGCATCCCTCCTGCGGCACTGACTGAATTATCAGGTTCTACCAGTACCCCTAAAGAAACAGCACTTGGGATCTGTTCACTAACCGTAAAGTAATAAGCAAAATCATCACCGATCTCACCTGTCTGCAGCTGTACGGTTCCCGCAAAATCATCCTTCAATCCTAAATCCTTGATGACCTTTAACGTTCCCTGATTGCCGACAGCCACTCCGACAGCCAGCTTGCCCGTATCATTATACGTATAAAACTGATGCGGATCACCCACAAAGCCACGCACATTGCCATTGGCAAAGCAATCCACCATGATCGTTCCGATCGGTCCTCCGCCATTGATCTGGATCGTTACTTTTTCATTTTCATTTTTCTGCATGCTGCCCATGATAGAGCCAATGCTTAATACTCGTCCCAAAGCCGCTGCCGCTGTTGGCCAGCAATCATGTCTTCTTCTTGCTTCTTCACACAAATTGGTCGTGGAATCCACGATCACACGTACCCTTTCTCCACACACCAGTGCTTTTACTAATTCATCTTTCATACCTGCTCCTTGACTTAGAAAAGGTGCATCACTGCTGCACCTTTTAATTATTCTTTCGGTGTAACAGGGTCCTGATCTTCCCCGTCATCCACCACGACATTTCCTTCAATTTCAGTTGTTGGTGTCGTTACCATTCCTTCTTCATCGATCTCGATCGTTTCAGAATTCGGGACATGATCCAAGCTGTCCACCACTTCAACACCGTCACTCACTTCCGTAGAAGGCTTTTCTTCAATATTTTCTTCAGGCTTTGTCAGCGTACCATATTTCACCAGATTCTTGATCTGTTCACTCGTCAGCGTTTCTTCTTCAATCAGCTTACCGGCAATCAGATCGATCAGATCACGGTTTTCCATGATGATACGTTTACAATTTTCGTAACATTCATTAATGATACGACGTACTTCCTTATCAATTTCAAATGCAATCTCACTTGAATAATTTGCACTGTTGCTTGAATAATCACGACCTAAGAAAACATTTCCGGAATCATCTGCATACTGGATCGGCCCCAATTTGCTCATACCATAAGAACGAACCATGGCTTTCGCAATCTTCGTTGCCTGCTGGATATCATTGCTGGCACCGGCACTGATTTCATTGAAGACCACTTCTTCACAGACACGGCCACCAAGATAACCCGTAATCTGATCCATGAAGTCCTTTCTTGTCGGGAACATCTTTTCTTCTTCCGGAAGCATCAGATTGTATCCACCGGCATGGCCTCTTGGAATGATCGTCACTTTTTCTACGATATTTGCTCCTTCAAGCTTCAGACCGATGATTGCATGTCCTGTTTCATGATAAGCCACCAGACGTTTTTCACTGGCAGAATATTTCTTGCTCTTCTTAGCCGGCCCCATCATGACACGGTCAATGGCCTCACCAAGATCTGCCATCGTAATTTCCTTACGATTTTCACGGACAGCTAAGATAGCACCCTCATTCAACACGTTTTCAAGATCGGCACCTGAGAATCCCGGACATCTTTTCGCAAGATCCTCCAAAGATACATCCTTCGCCAGTTTTTTATTTCTGGCATGTACTTTCAGAATCTCTGTACGTCCGCGCTTATCCGGCAAGCTTACCGTTACCTGACGGTCAAAACGTCCTGAACGCAATAAGGCAGGGTCCAATACATCCGGACGGTTGGTAGCCGCAATGATCACGATTCCGTTATTCTGCGTCATACCATCCATTTCCACCAGCAATTGATTCAGCGTCTGTTCACGCTCATCATTGCCACCGCCCATACCGGCACCTCTTTGACGTCCTACCGCATCAATTTCATCGATGAAGACGATACATGGAGCTGCTTTCTTGGCACTCTTGAACATATCACGTACACGGCTGGCACCGGTACCGACAAACATTTCCACAAAGTCAGAACCTGATATCGAGAAGAACGGTACATCCGCTTCACCGGCAACCGCCTTAGCCAGCAACGTCTTACCGGTTCCCGGAGGACCTACCATCAGGATTCCCTTAGGAATACGTGCTCCCATATCAGAGAATCGCTTAGGATCCTTCAGATAATCGATAATTTCCTTAACCTCTTCTTTTTCCTCTTCACATCCCGCTACATCATCAAAACGAACCTTTACATCCGATTCAACACGATGTCTGGATTTTGTAAATTCAAAGGCCTGCTTATTGCCGCCGCCTTGCTGCATCACCTTAGAAAAAAGATAAAAGGATACACCACCCAGCAACAAAAGCGAACCGATCGGCATGATCAACTCGATCCATCGTGACGTATTAGACGGATCCGAAATCGTTACCGAATTATTTCCTTCATTAAGAACCTCCTGCAGCCACTGAATATTTGCCTCAGTATTCGGAACACTCGTTGAGAAAGAAACATCCTGTCCGTTTTTCTCATAGACACCTGTTACACTAACGATCACACTACCAACTGAAATATTGACATCTTTAAAAGTCATCTTTTCTGCCTGATTCAAAAAGGCATTGGTAGCTAAATACTCCGTATTGTTGAATCTCGAAACACTCGTTAAACTTAAAAATACAAACAGAGCTAAGATATAAGGAATAACATTAATAATCCTTTTCCTGTTCATTTAGCTTTCCTCACTTTCATCTACTGATAACACTCGTCTTTTAACACTCCTACATAAGGCAGGTTACGATATTTCTGATTGTAATCCAGACCAAATCCGATTACAAATTCATTTGGAACCTTAAAGCCGACATAATCAGCCTCAATATCCACAACTCTCCGATCCGGTTTATCCAGAAGCGAAACGACACGCACTTCACTTGCACCTTTATGCTTCAACAGGCGTTTTACCTCCTGAACGGTCCTTCCGGTATCTATAATATCTTCCACTAAAAGCACAGGTACTCCCTTTATTGAAGAGCGAAGATCCAGATTCACCTTCACATCACCGATCGATTCCGTTCCCTCATAGCTGGATACATCCATAAATTCATAACAGATATCCATAGCCAGATACTTGACAAGCTCTGCCAAGAAAGGAACGCTTCCTTTTAGAAGTCCTACTACCAATGGAAGTTCATTTTTCTTTTCATAGTCTTTTGTTATTTCTTCACCAAGCTCTTTGCAGCGTCGAACAATTTCTTCTTCGCTGACTAAAATCTTCTTTACATCCTTATGCATCAGCACATCCTCCAAAACGATATAGCTATTTTATCACAAAACAATTTGGTTTGACAGTATAATGTTTCACATCACACCCTATTTTAGGCACTAAAACAACATTTCCCACAGAATTCACAACAACAGGGTAACTTTTCCGCTCTTTATGTGATATTTTTCTGTCAATAAAGAAACGATTCAGCTTCTTTTTCCCAAATCGCAGCTCGATCTGATCCCCCTCTTTCGGCGAACGTATCGTAATCGGAAAATCCTCAGCCGACAAAGTCACAGCTTCTACGCTGCTGCCATTTTTACGGATCTTAAAATATTCGCAATCAAACTCTTCGATCTTATCAAAGGTATAAGCATACTCAATATCTCTTACAAGCTGTAAAACATCATAGCTTTTCATAAGCTTACAATCATCGATATCAAACTCATAGCGGCTCTCATCCTTTAGGATGGTTTCACAGATGCTTCTTATTCTTCTTTCGCTCAAGGAATAGCCGACACCCTGATGATTCAGCCATGCACGCAATACATCCTGAGGGTGCTTTAGCTTTTTAAACTTCTCAATCGGCAGATCCTCTCCAAGCTCTTTTGCGATCCTTTCGATTTCCTTCTGATATTGCTGCATCTCAGCATTACGTCTGTTGATTTCAGTAAGGACCTCCTGCCGTTTTGTTTCATCCCAGGTATCTACGACCTCTCTTCTTAAGCGATTACGCAGATAATCATTACTAAAGTTGGATTCATCCTCACCAAAAGGTACCTCATGATCATAACAATAATTGTAACAGTCCCTTTTGCTCATGTTTAAAAGAGGTCTTTCAATCACGACGCCATGATGCTTCACCTTCGCTGCCAAGCCATAAACCAAAGGGATGCTTTTACGCCGGCACTGCATCAGATACGTTTCAAACAGATCATCCTGCTGATGAGCCACCAAAACGCTGTCACAGTTTTCCTGCTCACAAAGCTCTTTAAAAAACTCATAGCGGAAGCGGCGGGCATAAGCCTGAAAATTCCCCTTATAGTGTGGATCACAATAACGTACAAAAAAAGGAATCTGATACCTTTCACAATAATCTCGTACAAGATTCTCATCTCTTTTCGCAGATTCTCTTTTCTGATAGTTGACATGAGCAACAATAATATTCATTTTTTTGCGGATACACTGATCTAACAATGTCATCGAATCACATCCGCCGGAAACAGCCACACAGTATTTATTCATAGTATGATTATACCACAATATCACTGTACTTTCGCAAGTAAAATGGTAGAATCATCACTTCGCTTATTTTCTTTCATGATTTCCACAAAACTCTCCACTTCTTTACGGGCACTTTGATCCTCACTATTTTTCATCCAACGCAAGATTTCTTCCACATTGACCCCATCACTGCTCATGACAAACCAATCTCCCTTTTCCACTTCGACATGAATATGATCGACATCAATATGAGCCACGATACCGATAGGCAACGAATTCCCCCATATCGCAAACAATTCCTTATTCCGTATGAGATAAGTCGGATTTGCCGCCGATTTACATATGACAACGCTTTTCTTATAACGGTCAAATGACAGCACATCACATGTAGCATAGGCATCGCTCAATAAAAGCTTATTGATACAGTTCATCGCCTCGATCTCATCAATATTTGAAAAGATCATCCGCTGGAAGAGATTCACGATACACTTCGATATCTTGCTTGCCTCTTTACCGCTGCCCATACCATCACTGATCAGACAATAAACATTGCGGGAATGATGGAAGATCGAAAAGGAATCTCCGCAACAAGTCGTAGGCGCATGATCTGCATAAGCATCAATATGGATCGGTGGTGTAGATATAAATTCGACATGCAGAACGCCCGGATGAAGAAACGACTGCCGGCTTGATGAACACTCCACCGGTGTCGGCAAGATGTGATTTAAAAGTGGCAGCAGGACTTCCTTTACCTCACTGCTGCCGAAATGGGTCAACAAACATTCAATCTGAATATGTCCATTTTCATTCACCTCAACATTAATTTCTTCATATCCGATATCATAGCCTTCTAAAATAGAAAGTACCTGATTCCGTATAAACTCCGCCGAATGATCATCCTGCATGCATTTTTTAGATGTATAATGAAGCGCCTTCGACATACTTTTCAAAAAATTAGATTCTACATTCGACACACTTTCATAATAAGTACCCAGATGATCAAAAATCAAAGAAAAATGCATCAATTGTTTATGTAGAAAAGCATTTGAATTTGAAGCATGAATTTCATTCAATACCGGTATCCCTTCCTTGCTTAAAAGAAGCAGGAATACCAGATACAGGCCTACGATCAAAAGCTGTTCAACCTGCTGCACCTGGCTCATAAACAAGCCAAGATATACAAGGATCATCAATCCCAGCTGTTCTTTTAAAAGTGATAATAAGAATATATAGACAAATATTTCAAAACTGATTGCCGGAGCAATCAGATTCAAAAGAAAGAAACTTGTGATACTAATCAGCGGTGAACAACCAAAACAAATAAAAATCAAGCCTAATGTCATGAATACATCCACATATCCGCTCATATACTGAATTATCATACAAACGATGCCAATCGCCATCAATGCATAAATTGGTGAAGGCAAAGGCATATCCTTTTTCATCCATTCAAACGATTTCATGGTTTCATGATAATAGATCATTTGAATCACGAAAAAGCTGAGGGCTATTCTAAGATCATTCGTATTGAAATATGCAATACTAAAAGAACATAAGGCTACATAAAGCTTTGAAGCATTCACCATATTACCTCTGCATAAACGTACAAAATAGGCAAACAGGTGATATCCGACAACAAAGATCCAGAATTGTATCAAAAGCAGCGGTGATACCAGATAAAGTGAAAATGTCGGTATCAAAAAAGCAATCTTTTCCCTTGTCGATTGCATGAACACATATGGAAATATCGCAATCAACAGCTGCAATGAAAACGAAAAGGTCATGATCAGACCTAATACCAAAAAGAAAAACGGTTTCCAATCTATCTTAACAGCCGCACGCTGTGCACTGAGTGTTCTCATACAAATCCCCCTTGTTTGCTACTATAAAGGATAAACAAAGGATACCTTGTCGAAATTACTCCAAAATCAAACTTTTAAATCTGTTTTTAATATCTATGAAAAGTTTTGAATTTGTCGGCACATGTGCCTTCACATCAATGATACGTGCCGTATTGATAAACTTCGCATCATTTAGAAATAAAACCGATTCCTTATATAATCCATCGATCGCTCCCAAAGGAAATAAATATGTACCATCACTTGTCAATGATTTTTTATACGTCCGCTCATTGCTCGTCATCGGAATGATCAAAGCTTTAAAATGCACGATTGCAATCACCAGTCCAAAATGCTGATAACCCGCTTCATACAGATAGGCCTGTCCAAAATCCGTATAACAGATATCCCCGGGTTCAATCGTAAACCCCAAAGCCTTAGATGAAGGAATATTGCGCCGTGTATTATAATTTTTTTCACTGACCAGTCGCTGGACCCCTTCCTTATATGTGATCTTGGCATATTCATCCTTCTTTTCCTCAATGAACCAGTCCCATAACTTTTCCCATTCCTGCTGGATCACATGTTCTTTCTGACTGACACATACATCATAAAACGCTTCAATATCTTTTACTTGCATATTAAATACCTCCTACTATTTAATATGCACACAAATTCGATTTTTCCCAAAAATTCGTAAAACTTTTTTCTTTTTTTGAAAAAAAAGAGATCGTATCCCAGGATACGATCAACGCTCACCCTTATTTTTCTTAAAAACAAACAGAAATATCAGCACGATGCCAACCAGCAGCACCCCTACACCAAGACCCATTAAAATACCGGTAATAAAATCCTGAAAATGAGATCCTGTACTATTTCTTGAAATAAAAATTAAAATAAGTCCCAAAACAAACAAAACCAGCCCATATAACATTTGTTTATTCTCTTCTAATTTACTATTCATCCAAATCTCCTTTACTTTTCAATCCACATATCGATACCTATGATCGTTTTTGAATAAGGCAGATATTCAATATCAGCCACAACATCATATCCTTTTCTATTCTTCACTTGTTCATAAAGCTTCTCTCCCTCTTCATAAGCTTCATAAGATATATCAAACTTTATTTGTCCACTTCCTCGGCTATTGCCGATCAGCTGAGTAACCATTGAATCAGCCATGTTGTTGGAATAAAACTGTAAATCATCCAGACGGATCACCTGCGGATCCTCTAAATGAGAAACATCCAGAAGCGGACAAATCACCTCCCTATATCCCATCAATCCTCCTGCCGCAATCAAAATCAGTGATAAAAGAACATTTGAAATCCTTTGAGCTGTCCTAAACAAATAAACAGCCCCAACAAACAACAATATACAAACAGAGACCCAAAAAGGGAGTGACATATATTGACAAACGATCTGGTCACGTATAAATAAATGAGCGACCATCATGGGAATTAAACTTATCAATAAGAGGATTCCCCCGGCATGAATAAGATGCTGCCACTTCTTAACCATCGTTTCACCACCTATCATTCACATCTTTTCTATGACCATTATAAAAAATGGCGGTAAAACAAAATGACTCTTTTTGTTAAGTCTGTGTAAAAATTTTATATAAACTGCTTTGTTTCAATGTCCAATTACACAAACTTTACAGACTCTTCACTGAGTGATGATAGCTCTTTAACCTGGACATCATATAATGATATCAGTAAGAAAGAGGCAATCATGAAAACAATCATTCTATATGGAAGTAAATATGGCAGCAGCCGGAAATATGCTGAAAAGCTCTCTGCATCATGCAATATCAAAATGATCTCTTATGAACAGGCATCCCATTTAGAAGATATGGATCGGATCATATATATAGGATCTTTATATGCAGGTGGTGTTTTTGGCTTGTCAAAACTATTACGACGGTTTGCTCTCAAAGATCATCAGCAATTCTTCTTAATCACTGTCGGACTGGCAGACCCCAATGAAGAAGAAAATAGAAATAATATTCAAAATGCACTCAGAAAGCAGGCAGGTCATGAACTTTTTGAGCGTTCAAAAATCTTTCACCTGCGAGGTGCGATTGACTATCAGCAGCTATCCTTTAAAGACAAAACGCTTATGACATTGCTTTATAAGGCACTTTCTAAAAAACCGGCAGACCAGCTGACAACAGAAGATCGCGCATTGATCGAAACCTATGATAAAAAGGTTGATTTTATTGATATTGATGCTTTAAGACCCATCATTGAGGAGCTTCTGATATGAAAATACTAAAAATCATATTTATCGGGCTTATTACGACCATGACCCGTATCCTCGTACAATGGCTGATTCCTGCAGGCAGCCAAAATATCCTATTGCCCAGTAAATTTGCCTTAAACAATACCCTGCCGGTCGTCTTTTCAATTTATGGATTATTTGCTTATTCCCTGATTGCTTCCATGTTTTTGCTCGTTTGTGGAAAAATGAGCGGCCGCAAAATCATACAGGGCCTGAAATATGGACTTTCCTGTTCTGTCATATGGGTCGTATATCTTTTGGAACCGTTGCCTCATGTCGCAATGCTTGACTGTATTACTTATCCACTGGCAGATTCACTGGTACTTATCGTGATGGGAGCCTTGTGCGGATTACTGCTTGGGGAAAACAAAAAGATCCAGCCACATAAATCTCATTTTTCACTTCTTTCAATCCTGACGATCATGAGCTGTTTTATACTCGCCCGTTATGTTCTTTATTTATTTTATGATATTTATTCTTCTTTTGATACATATCCGCTTCCTACCCTGTGGTGGTGCATCTTAAGCAGTTCTGTCATATCCTGTGTCATCATGTGGCTGAATGATTATGTTGATGAGCACAATTTCATGAAGCGTTCGCTCGTATTAGGAGGTATCCTGTTTGGGATCGATCTTACGCTTTTTAACTTTTTTATGCCTCTCGTATTTGAAATCAATATAGCGGATCTTTTATTGCGTACGATCAGTGATATTGCTGCTGTTACGGTTGGCTGTGTGATTTCTCAAAAAGTCACTTCCTTCACTATTCAGAAAGGATGTAAAGAATGATGGCTTCTTTCAAAAAAAGAATGATCAAGGTGATCGTTTGTTATGCTATTTTTATTTTCATCGGTCAGCTTATGTCACTGTTTCCCCAAAGTGCACTTCCCATCTTTTATGATCTGCGCATGTTTTTTATGATATTCGGACCTATTTATTTCATGCTGATCCTACGTATCATCCATACATTTCAAAATCAAAAGAAAGAGCAAGGCCGTACCCTTCTTTTTACACTGCTTTCTTTTTTATTCATGCATCATTCTGATCATGATTTGACTGAAACGGTTTTGATCAACAAAGGTTTACGTCAGATTCATAATGGCAAAACATCACCAAAAGCCAATCATTTTTTGAATGTTTTCATACCGGTATGTTTCTATGTCCTGATCTTAGAAATCATGACCCTCTTTATCTGTATCGCCACCTTTGCACCTCTTTCAAATACCATCAGCAATCTTTTCATTATTATGATCACTTTCACATTGCTTCTGCTTATCCTCCTTCCATTGATTCTTATCTTTGTTTCAAAATTTGATACAGATCAGAAGACACATAAGAAGAAACTGGATCAAGCTAAAAAAAGAGCCATCGCTTCAGATACTTTTGTACTGGAAAGCGATCCTGTTTGTCGTCAGCATTATCTCCGTTTTCCAAAATTTTTATTTTTGATGTTATGTCCATTTCTATTCATAATTTCCATGATCGTTCTTTATCTGACAAAAAATGTTTTATATATAGAAAGCATTCTTTTGCTTCGCACCCCTTTTTTATATCTGACCTCTTTTAGTGCAGTATCATTTTTGCCATTGCTGATCTACTGGATGAATTGCAACGGCACTTCAAAGGTACAACGAATCTATATTCATGAAAACCAGTTCATCTATACAGGTTATAGCGGCAGCATGGAAGAACGCCAAGAGTTTTCGTTCGCTTTGGTTCATCTGGATTTTTTTACGGTGAAAAAAAGAGCTATATGGATCAAAGGATCTTTTATGAAAAAAACAAAAGATTCTTCTGGTTCCCATCCGAAAAGAATGATTCATAAAAGATTGTGGATTCCTCGGACCTTTTCTTCGAAGCAGGAAGAAGTTCTGCTTGCTTTTCTAAAAAAAATGCAAGATGATCAGATCTTGCATAAATAATCATTATCGGGCTAAATATCCGCCGTCAACCGGGAAAATGGCACCACCGATATAATCACTGGCATGGGACGCTAAAAAGATAGCAGCTCCTTTCATATCATTGCCATTGCCCCATCGTTTTGCCGGTATCCGCTCTGTAATAGTCGCAAAGCGTGGATTTGCGGGATCAAGCAGCGCTTTATTCATTTCTGTTTCCATATATCCGGGTGCAATCGCATTGACATTGATTCCTTTTGCCATCCAGTCATTGGTCAGCTCTTTGGTCAGCTGGGCAATACCGCCTTTAGAAGCAGAATAAGCAGGTATCGTCTGTCCTCCGAAGAAAGAGTTCATAGAAGCAATCAAGATGATCTTGCCATAGCCTTTAGGTATCATCACTTTTGCCGCTAATTGACAAAGAATGAATACGGAAGTCAGATTGACAGAGATGACATCATCCCATTCATCAAGTGGAAATTCTTCCGCACTGTGACGTCGTTGGATACCATGGGAAGTTAAGAGAATGTCTAAATCACCGCCTAGCTTATCCAAACATTCCTGGAAAACACGATAAATTTCTTCTCTGTTGCCTAAATCTCCTTTTACGCCATGGCATTTATAACCACGGTTACAGAAATCCTGAGCGACTTCATATACCTTATCACTTGTGCCAACAATAGCTGCCTCACAGCCCGCTTCCAGATAGCCCTCAGCCATGCCATAGCCAAGACCCCGGGTACCACCGGTTACGATCGCTTTTTTTCCTTTGATATCAAACAGATCCATTTTCATCACTCCTCTTTCATATAGCCACCCTTCATCGGGGAAACCGCTCTTTCTGAAAAGAGCTTTAAGACACCGCTTTTATATTTTGCAGGGTGTGGCACATAATTTTTTCTTCTCTTTTCTAATTCAGCTTCTACCTCTTCCATGGACATTCTCTTTCCATGAATGCCTACGATCTGAAGAAGCCGCTTTGGAATATTGACCTCAATCAGATCACCTTCTTCAACAAGGGCAATCGGTCCGCCTTCAGCCGCCTCTGGTGATACATGCCCGATAGCCGGCCCCTTGGAAGCACCCGAGAATCGGCCATCTGTGATCAAAGCAATCGAAGCCCCTAATTCCGGATCGCTGGCAATTGCCTCAGTTGTATAAAACATTTCCGGCATACCGCTTCCCTTAGGACCTTCATATCGAATCAGGACAGCATCATGAGGTTTGATCTGATGGGTCAATACCGCATGGATCGCATCTTCCTCACAATCAAACGGACGTGCTGTCAGCACAGCTTCAAACATTTCTTTCGGTACAACCGTATGCTTGACAACGGCTCCTTCCGGTGCCAGATTTCCCTTTAAGATAGCAATACTGCCATCATTACCAAAGGCATGATCAAAGCTGCGGATCACATCTTCCCGTTGTAAATGAACCTTTTTCAGATATGCATCGCATTTATCATAAAAACCGTTCTTTTTCAAATCCTCAAGATTTTCACCTAATGTCTTACCGGTAACAGTCATGACATCCAGATGAAGCATGCTTTTAATTTCCTCCATGATGCGCGGCACACCGCCTGCATAATAGAAATATTGTGCCGGCCAGCGTCCTGCCGGACGGATATCCAATAGATAATGTGCCCCACGATGCAAACGATCAAACGTATCACTATCGATCTGGATACCAAATTCCTTGGCAATTGCCGGTAAATGCAACAGCGAATTGGTCGAACCGGAAATGGCCGCATGGACCATGATCGCATTTTCAAAGGATTTTAGAGTTACGATATCTTTTGGTTTTAAATCATGTTCTGCCAGCCATACGGCCTGTTCTCCGGCTTTTTCAGCCATCTCACGCAAATCAGGGCTTGTTGCCGGCATCAAGGCACTGCCCGGAAGCATCAGGCCTAAAGCCTCTGCCATGATCTGCATCGTTGAAGCCGTTCCCATAAATGAACAGGCTCCACAAGACGGACAGGCATGATGCTTATAATAATCCAGTTTCTCTTTCGTAATTTCACCACGTTCATACATGGCACTATACATGCCGATCTGTTCAAGCGTCAAAAGATCAGGTCCGGCATCCATGACACCACCGGTAATCATGATCGAAGGAATATTGACACGGGCAAGTCCCATAAGATGCGCAGGCATCCCTTTATCACAGCTGGCAATGAAAACACCACCGTCAAACGGCGTCGCATTCGCATGGATCTCGATCATATTCGCGATCATATCTCGGGATACCAATGAATAATTGATGCCGTCATGACCCTGTGATTCACCATCACAAATATCTGTCGTAAAATAACGGGCTCCATACCCTCCTGCCTTCTTAATTCCCTCACGCGCCTTTTCTACCAGTTCAAGCAGATGCACGCTTCCCGGATGGCTGTCACCAAAGGTACTTTCCACAAGTATCTGCACCTTGCCAAGATCCTCCAGCTTCCATCCGCTTCCTAATCGCAGTGGATCTAATTCAGGTGCAATCTCACGTAATTTCTGACTTTTCAGCTTCATCATGTTACTCCTTTTTATAAGACATAAGACATCATACGTCTAATCAAATCATACGCTTCTTTTCATACTTCGTCAACCTTCTTTCATCATCTCATCCATCTTCTCTTTATTATATTTAAGATGCTGTTCCATAGCCTTTTTAGCGGCCTGTGAATCATGATCAGCAATGGCATCTACAAGCAGCTGGTGCGTTTCGATCGTTTCCCTCATCAGACTTTTATTGGTCATATGGATAAAGAAGGATATCCCTGTTTGCAGCACCGGTATGATCGTTGAAACAACACTGTTCTGACTCAATTGTGATATCAAAGCATGAAATTGGATATCCTTTTCCAAATAATCCTGACCTTTCGCAATTGATTCTTTTATCTCATCAGCAATTTTTTGAAGCTCAGCGACCCCCTCCTCATCTGCCTTCTCTGCCGCTAAAGCCGCCATGTTCGGTTCGATCATCATACGCAGTTCATACAGATCATACGCTAATTTCTTTTTATCAGAAACAAACGCAAAACCTAACGGATCATCAATCTTTCCCGGATTTTGGCACACAAAAGTACCACATCCCCTTTTAATTTCTAAAACATGACGTGAAACAAGTATCTTAACAGCTTCTCTGATCGTTCCTCGTCCTACATGAAGCTGCTTTGCCATCTCAAATTCATTGGGAAGCTTATCTCCTTCTTTCAATTCCTTATCTTTAATTAAAGTAATGATCTGTTCAGCTACTCTTTCAGGCAACAGTTTTTTTTCATTTTGAAGCGATTCCAGCATGACCTACCTCCATGTTATAAACAATATACAAAAAGAACAAGATTACTTCTTGTTCTCCTTTTTCATTTTCAAAAAATTCACGATACTTGTCATCGGATGGAACCATGAAGCAATCATCTGAGTTTTTTCAAGGAATATCTCACAGACGACCAGTTCAATGAACAACAGCAATAAACCGATATCTTTATTTAAGATATAAATATAAGCCACGATTCCCGAACAGATCGTCACCGCATATAAAATCAGCACCGTATTTTTATGACCAAATTTCCTCATCAACACATGATGTAAATGATTCTTATCAGCCTCATCGATCTTCTTTCCGCTCAGCTTCCGGCGAATGATCGCACTCAACGTATCAACAATAGGAACACCACACATCAAGATAGGTACACCTAAGGTAATGAATGTCGAAGATTTAAAACCGATCAAAGATATCGTGGCAATCATAAATCCTAAGAAAAGTGCCCCGCAATCTCCCAGAAATACTTTGGCAGGATAAAAATTAAAAATTAAGAAAGCGGCCAATGAACCTGCAAGAATCAAAGAAATATGCATGATATCCGGACGGTTATCAATAACACCTAACGAAGCAACCACAACTAAAATGATCAATGAGATACCATCCGCAAGACCATCCAGTCCATCAATCAGATTGACCGCATTCGTAATACCCGTCAGCCAGAAAAAAGTCACGATCGTAGATACGAAGCCCATATCAATAACGATTCCCAGCGGTAAAAAAATCTTATCCAGAGTTATATTCCCATAAAATATAACGATCAAAGAAGCGACAACCTGAAAAGCAAATTTTTTCTTTGGCGAAAGATCAACCAAATCATCGATCAAACCGCCAAAAAACATGATACTGGCTCCGAGAAGCATTCCTCGTATCTGCGTATCTGATTTCATAAAACATGTCATTGAAATCATAAAGGCTACATATATCGCAACCCCGCCGATCCTGGCAATATTTTTCTTCGTATGAATCGTCCGTTCATTGATCTTTGCATAAGCATCGATATATTTAGCGATCCATATGACGAGTGGAGTTGTAACCAAAGTGATCACAAACGGTAAGATCAGATATTTCAGCCATTCCATAATAGCCTCTGATTAACCGACGATATGTAAATTTTCTAACAAAATGCCTGTTCCTTCAGCAACGCACTTCAAAGCATTTTCCGCAACATAAACCGGAATATGCAATTCATTTCTCAACAGTTCATCAATACCATTGAGCAATGCTCCACCACCAGTCAGCACGATACCACGCGTAACGATATCACTTGCCAGTTCCGGCGGTGTCTTTTCAAGCACTGTACGGCAGGCACTGACAACGCTCTGCAAAGAATCTCTCATCGCTAATTCAAGCTCTTCAGAAGTCATCAAAATAGAAGTTGGCAGACCTGTTACAAGGTCACGGCCGCTTACTTCCATCGTTTCCGTCTTAAAGCCTTTCCAAGCTGTTCCGATATTCTTCTTTAATTCTTCAGCTGTGCGATCACCGATCAACAGCTTCTTCTCATCTTTGACATATTTGATGATATCACGATCCAGCGTATCACCTGCAATCTTTAACGAAGTGCTGGTCACGATCTCACCAAGTGAAAGTACCGCAACATCTGTCGTACCTCCACCGATATCCAATACCATGTTACCACTTGGTTTAGAAATATCCAGACCGGCACCAACGGCGGCTACCTTTGGCTCTTCTTCAATATAAACCTTTTTCGCACCTGCACGATAAGCGCAGTCACGAATAGCATTTCTTTCAACGCTGGTAATATTGCTTGGGCAGCAGATCAAGATAGTCGGGCGCTGGAACATGTCCTTTAACTGTAATTTCTTTAAAAAGAAGTTCAACATGATCTCTGTAACTTCAAAATCCGCAATGACACCATCTTTTAAAGGACGGATTGCTAAAACCCTGCCCGGTGTCCTGCCGAGCATGTCTTTGGCTTCCTGTCCGGCAGCCAAACATTTCTTTGTATCCGCATCAATCGCCACCACGCTTGGTTCATCAATGACAATTCCCTGTCCTTTAACATATATCAGCAGGTTGGCAGTACCTAAATCGATTCCAATCTCTTTTGTAAATAAACCCATACGAATCCTCCTAAACTTACGCAGTTACATTATATCACATTTGAGTAAAAGGAAAAGGCAAATATTTCAAAAATAGTACCTCCTCATAGAAGTACTATTCAAATTTAAATATCGTATTCGGGTCTACACGAACATTATCTTTTTCTACTACTAAATGAAGATGATTCTTCAAAGAAGCCTGATAAATATTCGTAGTGGCCACTCCGATGATATCACCCTGGGCAACACGATCTCCCTTTTTCAGCGTTATCTTATCAAGCGACTGATAAGTAATGATCAGATGATCGCTTTGAATACGGATCCCATTACCTAAAAGCGGATCGGAAGTCACTTCAAGCACTGTGCCATTAGCGGCACTCAACACTTCAAAAGCTTCACCTGAATTTGAGATATCAACGCCTTGACTTGGACGAAATACACCTTCAAACTCAACGATGCTCACGATATCACTGGATTCACCATCAAAGTAATCGACTACTTTTTTTCCATTTTTATAAGGAAGTATGATCATATCTTTCACTTCGGCCGTCGGCTCTTCCTGTTTATCTTCTTCCTTATCCGGAAGCTTTAATACCGGAAAATCACTGAATACCGGAATTGTCTGATCGGGCATCATTGTCTGATAAGCTACTACCCCTGCTACTAAAACTGCCAATACTCCAAGACTTACATAAAACCTTCTTTTTGCTTTTTTATTTTTTCTTTCATAAGCTATCATATGTTCACCTCACTTTGAGTATGCCCATCTATGAATCACTTATTCACAATTTCAACGCCTTGATAATAATGCTTTAATATTTCGATATAATCATAGCCTTCCAAAGCCATGCCCTGGGCACCATACTGACTCATGCCGACACCATGTCCGCTTCCCCATGTTGTAAATATGATTCCCACCTCATTCCTTTCTATTTGAAAGCTGGATGACGAAAGCTCACACATTTCTCGAACAGCTCTTCCCGAATAGATCTTATCATTTACACGTACTTCCTTGACATAATCATTCTCATAATGTGAAATTATTTCCATGGAAATAAAAGCTTCCTTAAAAATTTGAGATAATTCATCAAACGTAAAGGCTTTTGTACGTCTATTATCTTGTTTGATATCATCATAATGAGAATCTACACTAACTAAATAAGGATAAGGTGTTGTCCAATAATCCTCGGAATTATTGGTCTTGCCATTACTGGATGAAAAAAAATAAGCATGAATGATCTGTTGGTCATAAACTAATACCTGCCCTTTTGTAGACACGACAGCTTCTTTGATCTTCGCAAGATTCATATCATACGAATCCTGCCATTTTTCTTTTAAAACATCATCATTCTGATAGACCTGTGAGCTTGTCGTATCATCCACCTTTAATTCTCTTGAATAAACATAGCTTCGTGAAGCTACCGCCTGTGCTTTCAGTGCTTCCAACTCAAAAGACGCCGGCATCTCCGAGGCCAGCACACCGATCAAATAGTTTTCCAGTTCAAGTTCAAGCTGTCCATTTGCTGTCGATACTTCCACTATGACATCCTCACTAAGCTGATTTTCTATATTCAGACGAGAAGACAATGGGGGAAGTGCTACATACAGAAATCCGACAAAAAAGAATAGAAAGCTTAATAGCTTGATTTTCATCTTCATATTCTATTATATGCACCTGCCTTTTTTTATATTAAAAAAGACTGTGAATCCACAGTCTATTTATGATAAGGCAAATGATTCAAGATCGTAAATGCCCGATAGATTTGTTCACATAAGATTAACCGGCAAAGCTGATGAGGAAAGGTACAATCAGAAAGTTTCCATCTCATATTTGCCCGTTGAATGACTTTTTGACTTAATCCCAGCGATCCACCAATCACAAAAACGATCTGAGAGCTTTCATAAGTCATGATTCTCTCTAATTGCTTCGCAAAGACTTCACTTGAATAATTTTTTCCGGCTAAATCTAAGAGTATCACAAAATCTTTCTCTTTGATCTTAGAAAGAATTTTATCACCCTCTGCTTCTTTGATAAGCATATCCTGCTTTTCTGAATGATTGGCCGGAATGCTTTCATCACTAACTTCTATAATTTCAATTTTTGAAAAAGCCGTAATTCTTTTTTTATACTCATCAATACAGCTTTGCAGTGCCTTTTCTTTAATTTTTCCTACTGCTACGATCCTAATCATCCTGACCTCCATTTACGATTTCAAACTGAGGTGCCGCCAAGATCTCCGGATGATATTGAATATCAGCCAATGCATTCTGTACGACGCTCAACGCCATTTCTCTTGAATTGGCTTCTTCACTGATATGAGCAAGAACGATCTGCCTTGTATGTTCACCAATACATTTACGTAAATGTCGGGCACAATCTTCATTGCACAGATGCCCGCTGGCACTGCGAATACGATTTTTCACATATTCAGGGCGTCTTGATTGGATCAACATTTTCAAATCATGATTACTTTCAAATATATAATAATCAGCATCTTTGATTTTCTCATAGTAACATTCTTTCAGATAACCGGTATCTGTAATATAAACCAATTTATCTTTCTGATCCTGAATGATATAACCCAGACATTTTGTATCATGTGAAAGACGAATGCTTTCGATTTTCATTGATTTGATCTGAAAGCATTCATCTTCATGAATTTTGATCTGCATCGGTACATTCAGTGGTTCTTCACTATATATGGGAAGATGCGCAAACATTTTCAAACAAGAGATATGATCTGTATGCGTATGGGTAATAAGACAAGCATCTAAATCAGTGATTTCACATTGGATCTTTTTAAAGCTTTCTTTAAGATATTTTTGTGTACTTCCACAATCGATCACGATTTTCGTATCTCGATTTGAAATGACACAACAGTTTCCTTTAGAACCGGATGCCAATAATGAAAACTTCATCTTAACCACCTATATACGGCCATGGATAAATCGTATTCGCATAATACGGACCATTTCGTATCTCAAAATGAACATGCGGTCCGGTCGCATTACCCGTCATTCCGATCTGTCCGATGACTTCTCCTTTCGCAACTGTCGTTCCTGCACTATAAAAGCATGGCTGATTCATATGACCATAATAAGTCCAGAAACCATTATTATGATTAATGATTGCATAATAACCGGTAACAGGCCCATAACCTGTTTCAACGATCGTACCACGGTCAGCTGCTTTAACACTACCATATTTATTGTAAAGATTCTGTACATCAATTGCGGTATGTCCATAGTAACAGAGCCAGTTACACGATACATATGCATTATCCACAGGTAAGCGGAAAGAACCGGAACCGACATTCGGAATGACCATCGTACCGATACGTACAATTTCCTGTTGCGGTGCATCTGTAAGCAATCGTGAAACCTCTTGTGTCTTTGATTCATCCAGTTTACCATTGATATAAGTTTCCTGATATTGCACGTTATAAGTTCCTTCTTTATAAGACTGTTCTACGATACGCTGTCCTTCCCGAAGCGTGTTATCATAGATGTATTCTGTACTTTCAGGATAAGCCGTTTCCTCTACGATACGATTTTTCACTACCTCCAGCTGAACCGGTGGATCGATTGGCGTAACATTCAGTTCCTCACCTACCTGAAGCAGCTGCGTTTCACTTTTTAAGGTTTCAGAATTAACCGAAAGCAAGTTCATGACCGAAACACCCGCTTTACTGGCAACACCCTGGATCATGTCACCTTCTTCGACCGTATAATAATTTGGCTCATAGCTATAACCGAAGCTCAGCCATGTAATACACTCATCATAGTTCTTTAAGATCAGGTCAATGGGCACCAATTCATTAGAGATCTTTGCGCTATCCAGATAGCGGTACGATATATCCTGACGCTCATCACTTGAATACGGTGTTGTCTGATGATTATCCAAAAGCTTTTTTACCTCATTTGGATCAACACCATTGCTTTCCAGAAAATTCAATACAAAATCTTCACGGGCACGTACAAAATCTTCACTATTTTTCACATAAGCAATACTGCCATTTGAAAATTCGATCTTATATCCCATAATAGAAAAGAAATTATTTTCTTCAAGATATGCAAAGATTTCTTCATCCTTATCTTCTGCTTCCAACTGTGATACGGTTTTGCTTACATGAACATCCTCACCTAAACCAACCTCTGTATTCGGAAAATCCTCCGCATATTTTTCTTCATAGATACGTTTTAAAAACTGCTCATATTCATCAATATCATGAACGATACCTAAAAGCTCATCTTTATAATAAATTGTCAGGACCTCTTTTTCCTCTCCTTCGCTGATATATTTCTGTGGAATTATGCCGCCTGTTTCCAGATTTTGCGCATTCAGATCATATTTCAGCGTATTGCCGGGAAGCAAAAGCGTCAATACTATCGCGCCCACGGCAAGTCCGGCTAAAAGGCCAATCTTTTTAAGCATAGCTTCAACTCCTTCTTATTTTTCGGGATTAAAAAATGCATTAATATTCTTTGAAAACATCAACTGAATTCGACGAGTCGCTCCATTACGATGCTTGGCAATATCAACATCCACCGGATCGACCGCATTCTCTGCTTCTTCTTCCTTCTTTTGATAGCTGTCACGATATAAAAAGATAACGATATCCGCATCCTGCTCGATAGATCCTGATTCACGAAGATCTGAAAGCATCGGATGCTTGTCCTGCCGAGATTCAACACCACGCGATAGCTGTGAAAGAGCGATCACCGGCACATCCAATTCTCTCGCCAAAGCTTTCAGTGAACGTGAAATTTCACTGACCTCCTGCTGACGATTATCACTATTGGAACGTGAAGAAGCACTGATCAGCTGTAAATAGTCAATAATGATCAGATCTAAGCCCTGTTCCGATTTCAATTTACGACATTTCGAGAAAATATCTCCCATTTTGATGACCGCGCTGTCATCAATATAAATCTTCGTTTTTCTGATTTCGCTGCACGCTTCCTGAATACGCACCATTTCTTCATTGCTGATATAACCGCTTCTGATCTTATCACCGTACACTTCGCTTTTCGCACTTAATATACGCTGCATCAGCTGTTCGCAAGGCATTTCCAATGAAAAGATCGCAACCGCCCCCGGATTTCGCAAGCTGCTCTGCAGAGCAATATTCAAAGCAAAAGCTGTCTTACCTACTGAAGGACGGGCTGCCAGGATGATCAGATCTCCTCGCTGAAAGCCATTGGTCGTATGATCAAGATCGACATATCCAGTCTTGATACCCGTAATTTTTTCTTTGCTGGAACGGAGCAGCTGGATCTTTTCCATGACCGTATTCAAAATATCACCGCTGCTTCTGAAATCTGTCGTTCTCCGCTGACGGGTAACATCCAATATCTTTCTTTCCGCATCATCCATCAATTCATCCAGTGACTTGATATTCTCAAAACCCTCAGCTTCGATCTTTTGTGCTGTTTCAATAAGCTTACGAACCTGTGCCCGGCTTTTGATAACTTCAATATACGTTGTTGCATTCGCACTGCTGATTGCATTTTCAGTCAGCTTTAAGATATAATCGGCTCCTCCGACAAGATTCAGCTCATGCGTGTCATTCAAACGGGTGATTAACCCAACAGGTTCTACCGGCTGGCCCTGATCGATCAGATACGTCATGGTACGGAAAAGACGCTGATGATTTTCATTAAAGAAATCATCAGCTGTTAAATCATGATCCTTCACATCACCTACGACCTTTGGATATACCAGCATGCCGCCTAATATCGCCTGTTCAGCCTCCAAAGAAGACGGCAGCTGTCTTGTATTTAACGCCATGTCCCCTCCTATAACTCACTTACATGTACTTTGATCTGACCGATAACCTTATTACGGTATAGATCCACCTTCACATAAGTTACACCACAGGAATTGATGCTCTCATTATCAAGAAATTTTCTCTTATCTACATGGATCTGGTATTTTTTCTGTAATTCCTCGCAGATCTGCTTTGATGAAACAGAACCGAATACACGTCCTCCCTCACCGGCCTTGACCTTAAATTCAAGCGTAATATTTTCCAGTTTCTTTTTAATTTCATTCGCCTGAGCTTCCAATTCTGCCTCTTTGGCCATATCCTTCGCCTTCTGCTCCGCTAATATCTGCCGACTTGTTTCCGTAGCTGCCACAGCCAGCTTCTGACGAATCAGAAAGTTACGGGCATACCCATCAGAAACATCAACCATTTCTCCTTTTTTTCCAACTTTCTTTACATCACTCAGTAAGATTACCTTCATCTTCTATTTCCTCCTGTCTGCTTTTTTGAATCGTTTCTATCAATTCTTTTTCGATTTCTTCTACGCTAACATTTTCCCTGGAAAGCGCCGCAGCACTGAAATGTCCGCCGCCATCCATTTCTTCCATCAATTTTTGAACATTTATATTTCCTTTTGAACGTGCCGATACTGCTACCGTATTTTCTTTCGTATAACCGATGACAAAGCTTGCCTCTATACCTTTGATCGCCAGCATCGCATCCGCACATTTGCTCATCATCGTTTTGGAAACGATCTGTTTGGCAGTTACCGACGCGATCATGATATTATCAAAAATAACCCTTCCATAGCGCATGATCGAACTTTTTTCCTCAAATTCTTCAATATTTTCTTTGATCAGATCCTCTGCCTCATTCGGATCAACCCCTAAGGTTCTCAAAGCTGCACAAGCTTCAAAAGTACGGGCTCCTGTTCTTGCTTTAAAGCGATTGGAATCAATCAGGATACCCAAATAAGCAATGGTCGCTTCCTGTGCACTGATATTGACCTTATGTGACATATAAGGTAAGAACTCTGTAATCAGCTCACTCACGCTGCTTGCACTTGTTTCAACATAAACCAACAGCGGATTATCAATAAATTTATCACTGCGTCGATGATGATCGATCAAGATGACCTTCGTCGCTTTTTCCAAAACCGCCGGGGCATTGCAATGATCCGGATTATGAAAATCAGCCGCAATCACAAGATCATCATCTTTCATCAGTTTCAAGGCCTCTGCTTCACCTATGAAATGATGACGGCTCTTCATCTCCGGTGCATAAAGCTTCATCGCTTCCTGGCACTGTTCTTCGATACCACCGGATTCACTAACGATATAAGCATTCTTCATATATCCCTGTGCTATTCGGCTCAGCAATAAATTAGCCCCCATACAATCAAAATCCATATTTTTATGACCGACGATAAACACATTGCCTGCATCATTAAACGCATCACGGATCGCCTTTGCCATGACTCTGACACGGACACGTGAACGTTTTTCCGTAGCTTCACTGTTTCCTCCATAATATTTTACTTCAGAATCATTCAGCTTCACCGCCACCTGATCACCACCACGATTCTGTGCCAGCTCCATCAGGTTGATAAGTGTTTCATCCAATTCGCTCAGCTTCTTATTTCCACGCGCGATTGCCATGGATAAAGTAACATTGACACCCATTTCTTCACTATTTTTGCGAATGATATTCAAAATCGAAAATTTTTCATTTAATATCTTCTGATAAATACTTTCATTAAGCACCATATAAAAACGATCACTTTTGACACGACGAATAACGATGCCATTTTCCTTCGCCCACTCAAAAACCGGCTGCCGAAGCTTCATATTCAATTGCGAATTCATCGATTCATCTTCATATTGACTGACCTCATCATAATTATCCAGCTGAATCAGTCCCAATACTGTTTTTTCTTCCTGTGAAACCTTCCTGAGCTTTTCATAATCCGTGACATCCTTCACATATAAAACAGTAGAATTTTCTTTACGGGTAATCTCATAAATATATTCCCCATCCTCAATCGTCACGACATCCGCCTTATCAATAAACAGATCATTGATATTCGGATTCCATGAGCTGACCTTCTTACCGATCAGATTAATACCTCTATCAGCCAGAAAATCATTGAACCATGTGACAATAAGGTTTTCATCATAAACAAGAATGCCCACTTCCCCAAAAAGCAGAGCATCTTTTGCATCATTTCCTAAAATACGTGCAAGATTCTGGTCACGACTCTTTTTATCCCTATCATAACGAATCATGACCCAGATTACCAAAAAGACATTAAAACCAACGACTCCTGCCATCATCATGACAAAATTAATGTCCATCCCTAAGATTGCCAGCAATCCTAAAATCAATATTTCACAGACAAGCAATATCACAAGCTGCAATTTAAAATTTTCTAGTTTGTCCATAAAGCCCTCTCTTTCGAATCATTCCACCCGTCAAGCCATCAATAATTCCCAATATCATGACAAATGACCAAGCAGGTGGCAGAATGAGCAATACGACCCAGCTCCATTTCGGAAGCCGCCGCATACTTACTATTACTATCATACCATAAATAAAGTTTACGATAAACAGGGTGAGGCAGAAAAAAGCAAGTATAAATTTGACAGTTTCATTTACTTGAAAACATCTCAACCCTAAAATTAAGAAGATACTAAGAATACCTCCCACCGCTAAAAACTTAGGATATTTAAAATTCAGATCAATTTTGATCCTTTCCACATTCATTTTCAATTTAATAAAGATGAGATGTGAAAGCAGATGCACACATAAACTTTCCATGATGACAACCAAAAAGAATAAAGTGATATCCAGTACATTGAACAAAGTGTTTGCATCAATAAAAAACACAACTAGATTTTTAAATATCTCAACATTTTCTAACATTTCAATGAACTCATTCCGAGTTGCAACCAGATCATATCCAAAAAAGCCGGCAAAGATATACATGGAAAAAAGATACGATATGAATGTACAGACAATTGTCCATAGAAGCAATTTATTCTGATGCCATTTCAACCGGACCCCTTCACCATATATAATCCCTAAAATAAGGGCACTGAAAAGATAGAAAATTGTCTGAGGAGGAGATATCATCAAAGAAACGATCAATACAGCAAAAAATACCATCCATGAATATTTCCACTCACACTGAGCAGCATAAATAATCATAGGAATACTTAAAAGCCAGCTCAGTTGAGAGCTTAATACATTTGCCATTTGTCTGTCAATGATAAGAAAAGCTCCTATCATTGCGACGATCATGGCTCCTTCAGTAATTTTCCGCGTATCTGATTTCATAAATTCTCCTCCTATAAAAGAAAACCTCCATCACATTAGACAGAGGTCATTTCTAATTAGTCTGCAACGTAAGGCAGTAAAGCCATCTGACGAGCACGTTTGATTGCAGTTGCAAGCATACGCTGGTATTTAGCGC
This sequence comes from Traorella sp. mt218, assembly GCF_055420025.1. Taxonomy (NCBI): domain Bacteria; kingdom Bacillati; phylum Bacillota; class Erysipelotrichia; order Erysipelotrichales; family Erysipelotrichaceae; genus Traorella; species Traorella sp. mt218. The sequence continues at coordinate 91,065 of NZ_JBVAYM010000002.1, read as the reverse complement.
TTGTACCAGTCACACGTCTAGGAATGATCTTACCGTTTGCGCTGATGAAGCGTTTTAATAATTCAGTATCTTTGTAATCGATCTTCTCGATTTTATTTTTCGTAAAGTAACATACTTTCTTACGTCCCATTCTTTGTTTTTTGAATGCCATTTTGCTTCTCCTTTCCTACCTAAAATGGTAAATCATCACTTGCGATATCAAGCGTATCACTACCGAAGTCACTCTCATAAGAGGACTGTACATCAGGCTGGTACGCATCGTTACGCGTAGAAGGCTGATAGCTTGGCTGTGATGACGTCTGCTGATCGCGCTTTTGTGCTAGAATCTGTACACTGTCACAGACTACTTCAGTCACATAAACAGTGCGGTCGCTCTGATCTTTGTAATTACGTGTCTGGATCCTGCCTTCTACTCCAAGCAAAGCTCCCTGCTTTACGTAATTTGCCATAAAATCGGCACTTTGCCTCCATGCAACACAGCTGATGAAGTCGGCATCCTGCCCACCTTCCTGATTGCTGGAGAACCTTCTGTTTACTGCAAGCGTAAAGCTTACGACAGAAGTACCGGTATTTGTTTTTCTTAGCTCCGGATCGCGTGTAATGCGTCCTACCAATACAACACGATTGATCATATTAAGCTTCTTCTTTCACGATTAAGAAACGTACAACATTGTTGTTGATACGAGCCAAACGATCGAATTCCTGAATACCTTCATTGTTAGCAGTAACTTTGATAACAACATAATATCCTTTCTTCTCATCGTTGATCTCATAAGCGAACTCTCTAAGTCCCCATTCATCAACATTGTCTACAGTACCTTCGTGGCTAGTGATGATCGCATGCAATCCGTCAATTGTTTCCTGACGAACAGCTTCTTCAAGATTAGCTTTTAAAATGTACATAATTTCGTACTTTTTCATTGAGTACACCTCCTTATGGTCTTTTGGCCCAAGAGTAGTTGAGCAAGGAGCAAATACGAAAAGTATCTACTCGCCCATTAAGTATAAACAAAATATCCCTAAAAATCAAGGTTTTTTTTCAATTTCAAAGCTAACGTTTTTTTCAATACCAAACACTAAGATAACCTATTTTTTTAATTATCTAATTTATTTTCTAGACACAAATTGAATCTTTAGATCCATATCTAAACTATCAGCTAATCGTTGTAATGTCCTTATTGATAAATTACGATTTCCACTTTCAATCTTGCTTATATCTGCCTGAGTCATGCCCGTCTTTTCCGCAAGTTGTTTTTGTGATAGCTTCTTTTTATTTCTTGCTTCAATCAAAGCAATCGCAAAAGAATACTCATCATCTAATTTATCATATTCTTCTTTAAAGTTATCGTCTTTCAGCCTTCCATTCAGATAATCATCAAACTTCCTTGTCATTAAATTCCCTCCCATTGCAGAAATTTTTTTCGATAGTTCTTAGCCTATTTTAATTCTCTTCTTTGTATTCTATTTGTTTTCTTTATAAATCCATTTGTCATGATAATCGTTTATTCAGATGAAAAAAATCTGAAAATATTACTTCCCATTACAACTCTAAAATTCAAATATACTATCATCAATATACTTACAATGTGGTTCTTACCTTCAGTATATGGAATATATTCCATTTTGTTAAATTCATAGTTTGTTAACTGTAACAGTAATTTCAACTTTTCTTACCTACTATTTATATATGCACTTCAACATCAAATTTTCTAATAAATATTCCTATTAAATAAAAAGTGATAATATTTCCCTATGACATCATAGAAACATTACCACTTTTAAATAATGATTAATTATATATATTTGTCCATTGCAAATACGAATTATCCGGCCATCCAGCCACCATCGACAACTAATACTGTTCCATTGATATATTTCGATTCATCACTGGCTAAAAATAATGATGCATTTGCAATATCATCTACCTGACCCATTGCTGGTGCAGTTGCGCTAAGTACCTTAATACGGCTATATCCTTCCTCATCTTTGATACCAATAGAAGAAGCAATTTCTGTTTCAATACCTCCCGGAGCAATTACATTAACACGAATATTTTGTGGATTATACATAAATGATGTATTTTTAGATATAGCAACCAAGGCTGCTTTACTGCCACAATATACAGCACCTGCGCAACTTCGCTGTGCTCCTACAGAAGCTATATTAATAATATTTCCGCCATGACCTTGTTTCAAAAATACATTCACCGCTTTTCTCATAGCACACATTGGTCCATAAACATTAGTATCCATGATCCATTTATATTTTTCATCCATTACATGTCCTATTGGTTCAAAAGAATCACAAACACCTGCATTATTAACCAATATATCTAATTTTTTAAATTTAGAAATAGCTAAATCAATCATAGCTTCATTGTCTTCTTTTTTAGAAATATCTCCTACAAATGCAACAACTTCCCCCGCTTCACTTTTTAGTGATTCAACTAAAGATTCTAATCTTTCCTTTCCTCTTGCGACCGCAATCACACGAGCACCTTCTTTTACAAACCGCTCTACGATTGCCTTTCCCATTCCGGCAGAAGCTCCTGTAACAACAACACTTTTACCTTCCAATTTCATCCTAGTCTAAATCTTCTCCATTTGTTTTAATCACTTTTTGATACCAATAAAATGAATCCTTTTTACTTCGATTCAACGTTCCTGTTCCATCATCATGCTTATCTACATAAACAAAACCATAACGTTTTTTCATTTCTCCAGTAGAAGCACTCACTAAATCAATACATCCCCAAGGTGTATATCCTATTAAATCAACACCATCTTGAATAGCTTCTTCCATTTGCTGAATATGTTTTTTCAAATAATCAATCCTATATTCGTCATGAATAGCTCCATCTTCATCAATCTTATCTTCAGCACCTAAACCATTTTCGACAACCATAATCGGTATTTGATATCTGTCATAAATATCATTTAATGCATATCTAAGTCCTTTTGGATCAATTTGCCATCCCCACTGAGAAGATTTCAAATACGGATTTGTCACTCCACCAATGACATTCCCTGGTGAATATGTTGTAACTTTTGAATCCGCAGATTCACAAGCACTTAAATAATAACTACATGTATAAATATCAACCTTACCTTCAGCTAATATCTCATCATCTCTTTTTTCTTTAATTATATGTATCTTATTTTCTTCAAAAAAACGCTTTGAAAATGAAGGATAATATCCCCTTACTTGTACATCTGCAACCAGCCAGTTCATTTCCTGATTCACCTTCTGACATAAAACGACATCATCAGGATTACAAGTGTAAGGATATTTAGCTGCATAGATATTCATGCATCCCATCTTAAAATGTGGATATTTTTCATGTGCCAGTTTTACCACTTTTGCGGATGCAATTAATTGATGATGTACACCCTGATATCTTTCCCCAATTGTATTAGGGCTTGTAAACAAAGGTCCTTCATAATTTTGAATAAGCCCCAATGATAGAGCACCACCAGAAGGCATGATACATGAATTAATTTCATTAAAAGTAAGCCAATACTTTACTTTATCTTTATATCTTTCAAAAAGGGTCGAAGCATATTTAACATAATAATCAATCAATTTACGATTTGACCATCCATTATATTTTTCTACTAAATGATAAGGCATTTCATAATGATAGATCGTTACTAATGGTTCAATATTATATTTTTTTAATTCATCAAAAACATCATCATAAAACTGTAATCCGGATTCATTAGGGACATCCTCTTCACCTGTCGGATAGATTCTTGTCCAATTAATTGACATTCTAAAAATTTTAAATCCCATTTCTGCGGCCAAGGCAATGTCTTCTTTATAACGATGATAAAAATCTACTGCTTCCCAACTTGGATATAAGGTCCCTTCTTCATATTTTATAGTTACTCTTTTTGGTGTTGTTCGAGAACCGGCAGTATAGTGATCTGCAATCGAATCTCCTTTTCCATCTACATTCCATGCACCTTCATATTGATTGGCTGCTGTTGCACCACCCCATAAAAAATCTTTTGGAAATTTACTCATCATTAACTCCTTTCAAAATATAGTAAGACCCGAGGGCCTTACTATTAATTAATCATGGACTACATATCCTGCTTCTTTTATTCTTTTATCAATTGCTTCCATATTTTCAGTAAAAGTATTTTCATAAATATGCTTATACGGAGTTTTACCTTCATACCATTCACCAAAGCAATGCGAATAGCCTAATTTTTCCATCCTTGGCTTTTCAGTAAATCCTTTCGCACCCCATTTCGCATGAAAATGAATTTCTTTATCTGCAAAGCGCCATGTTGCATCTTTATACACACAAGTTGGATCATTCGGTGCATATGGCAAATGATACCATTCTGTTTCTAAGGTAACCTTATCTGTAACAATTGGTTCTTCACCCTCTAAATAATAGAAAACGATTCCTTTTTCTTTATTAGCAACATCTAACTGTGCAAAAAAACTCTCTTTTCGACCATCTTCCCTGATTCCACTATAATTCGCACAGCAATAAATCGTACATCCGGCAGCCCATAAAGAATCTTGTGTTGCGTTTTCCGCAATGAAAGTTCGATCGTGACATCCTAAGCCTACAACAGGCTTGCCTTCGTATGTCCCCTCAACACTTATAGCCGTTTGTAGCCAGATCGGTGCTCTCATAATACTTGTTTTGTGAGTAAATAACGCATAAGGGAAAGGGGTACACTTCACATTAAGAATGCTTCCGTTTTCTCCTTCTTTCCCAGTTACTGATCCATCTTCATGATAAGCAATTTCAAAAGGTTTATCTATACCTCTCATTCCATAAACCAGTGGTTTCTCAGACAATTTTCCATATGGATTAACACGATCTCCCGCCTGTGCAATATCACGATGATGAGCCGAATTTTGAGGTGCATCAAAACCTTTTCCTAATTTGATAATACCAGCCCATCGAACACTATCTACATTCAAATGACGAAAATAGAAAAGCGGATTTTCAGTATCTCCTTCAGGAAATAAAATACCATAATTCGAAAAAATTGTAAGAATTGCATTACCATCAACATCATTTTGATAAATACCAGGACGATAACTAAAATCATCCATCGTAGGTGTTTTTAATTCATAATCAGGCATTCCCATAATTTTTTCCTCCTATTCTTCACTCTCGTTGAATTTACCGAAAATAACCATTATAACTGCTGCAATTACAAAACTTAAAATATTTACAATGCCGCCTCTGATCAAATTTTCTGTACTACCTCCGGCATATGGTGCAATACATGTAAATATTGTTGCCATCGTCATTCCATGAACAACCGGTTGAATAATTGCTGCAATCAATCCACAAATAGCACCTGAAAGTCCCATGACAATCATATTATTCTTCGAATTCAATCCAATACCATACAAAATCGGTTCTGAAATACCACCAATTAAGCCAGAAGTTAAATATCCTAAAGCTACTGTCTTATTTTCCTTTTTCTTATATTTAATAAGAGCTCCCAGAGCTAAACCATATATTGCCCAAGAATATGTCTGACCAATTACCATTACAAAACCTTCACTGCCTGTAGATAAGATAGTAGCAATAGCTGGCATATAAACTGCAGAATGCATACCACCAATTGTGATAAATGGCATAATTGCACCCAATATGATAAGACCAAGCACTGACAGTAAACCACCGGACGAACCTAAATATGTAAAGATACTAGCGAGTATATTTCCAATATAAGCACCTAAAGGTGCACATACACAGAACATGACCGGTGCCATGATGAACATCGTTAAAAATGGCACAAATACAAAAGATAAAACTTCAGGAACAATTTTCTTTACCCCTTTATATACATAGGACATGATCCATACACCCAATATAACAGGGAAGAAACTCTGACTATAATCTGCAACAGGAGCACTGATTCCTAAAACCGTAAAAGTATCACGTACGCCTACCATGTTCATAAAACCAGGAACGATAATCATAGCACCAATATAAATTCCTAATAATGGATTTGTCTTTAATGTCGTTGCTGCTGTATAACCTAAAATAACTGGTAAAAAATAGAAGACAGCATTATACATAAAGTCAAATAAGATATAGATATCACTATCTGCAGAATAAAGATTCAAAAAATTAGGTCCAAGTACTCCATTTAACGTCGCAAAGATTGATACTCCTGCTAGTAAAGTAATCATCAAATAAGCAGAACCTGATATATATGCTACAATGTTATTAAATACACCTTTAATCGTTAATTTCTTTGTAACATGAGCATCTAAATTCTCATCTATTGCTACTTCTTCTTTTAAGCCACTAATCCTGCATATCGTTGAATATACATCCCCAACAGCATTACCGATAATAATTTGAAGCTGTTCACCAGTCCATCTTGCACCGATAACCATATCTATTTTTTTAATTTCTTCTTCATTGACTAAGTCTTTGTCTTTTACAGTAAATCTCAAACGTGTTGCACAATGTGTAAATTTTGAAATGTTTTCTACACCACCCACAAGTTCAAGAATTTTCTTTGAAACCTCTTCATAATTCTTCTTTGCCATAAAATATCTCCTTCCTTATACTATTTTCTAACTGGCATTCGGCCGCTATTCCAGCTAGTTATAGCCATAAATAATAAAACCCCACAATCAAAAACACTCAACATGTTTTCAACTGTGAGGTCATGCCCGCTTTAACGGTAACATTCCTCCCTCGTACACAAGCGATTAATGTGTAGCACTAAGTACAGCTTTTCTTCATCTGTTAGTTTTAAATCAAGGTGCCTTCTTAAATAAAGACTGATTTCTTCTGAACATTGATAAGCTTTTTGATAATTTTCTTTAATCGTCTGATATAACTTATCATTTTCGGTTTGAATAAGGTGCTTACTCTTTCCTCTTTTCAATAAATAATACATATGAGAAACAAATCGTGAATAATTGAAATCACTTCTATCAATTACTAAATCATACTCTTTTTCAATGATAGCAGTTATCTTTTCTATGATCACATCATCCATCGTATTCTGATTTCGAAGTCTTTCTTCTGCGTTTATAATATGCAGAGCAATATATGCCGCTTCTTCTTTAGGAAGTACGATATGAATTTTTTCTTTAATAAGTTTTAATCCATATTTTCCTAACTCATATTCCTTTTCAAATAAATGTTCGATATCATGAATGATCGGTAATTTAACATTCATATTTTTTTGCTTTCTCTCAATTGTAAAATTGATATGATCTGCCAAAGTAAATATGATATTAGAGCTTAAAGGATTTTCTAACACGTTTCTTGCTTTATCTATGATCAATGTCGCAATATCCAAAATATTTTCTGGTATCTCATTAATCATAGTTACATAAGAATAATCCACATCGTAATAGGTTCTTTCAACATCCTTGACATTTAATTCATAAGGAAAATCATGGAACCCGATACCTTTACCACGAGCAATAAATTCTATACCACTTTTTGATTTACATAAAACCACATTGTTATTAATTCTTTTGATTGCCCTCATTTTGTTCTTATTTCCTTACTTTTAAAATTTCTACATCCTTTTTTACTTTACCATGAGATTTTAATATCTCGATCTTCCACTTCGAAGAATTCGTAATGACCATAGGAGTTATCATATTTATGTTATGAGCATTCATAACTTGCTTGTCATAAGATAGAAGCAATTGTCCTTTTTTGACATGATCTCCTGCTTTAACATAAACTTGAAAACCTTCACCTTGAAGCTCCACAGAATCTAGTCCAGCATGAATCAAAAGCTCGATCCCATTATTTGTCTTTAAACCAATAGCATGTTTCGTGTTAGCTACAAACATAACCGCTCCATTTACAGGAGAATATATTTTATTATCTTCATTTAAAAAACCAACACCTTCTCCCATCATCTTAGAGGCAAATACTTCATCAGGAACTGCATCCAGCCCAATGATTTCACCCTCAACAGGAGAATGAACAACTATTTCTTTTTTGAAAAAATCTAGCATCTTTACTCCTCCTTATAAAACAAAAACTCTTTGAAGAAACACAAACAAAAAACTGTTTGGTCATGCCTCAAAGAGTAACATTCCATCTAACTACATAATTATTATATCACAATTGATAGCGTTTGCAAGTGAATTTAAATGATTTTCTTTCCAATTAATTCCTCGTCAAATTTTTAATAATTATATATAGACTTTTAAGTAAAAACTTCAATTTTATCATTCATATTATATTTCAAATATAGATATTCGATGTTATATTCCTCTTCTGATCTTTTATAAGGTAAATTATTTAGCCACAAGTTTTATTCGATTTAATTCGACTCGGTCATAACCGAATAAAATTGACAAAGTGGGATTAATACCATATAATTTATTCGAACAAAATCGAATCGGAGGGAGTCGAATAAAATGAAATTTATTGGCAGAGAAAATGAGAAGAAAAAACTAATCAATACGCTTAATAAAAATTATTCTGAAACAATTCTAATTTATGGCCGCCGAAGAGTTGGGAAAAGTGAATTGATCAAACAGTGTTTAAAAGAAATAGACGATACAAGCATCTATTATGAGTGTAAACAAACCACAGAAATAAACAATGTCGAAAGTTTAGCTTCACTCATTTCAGAACAATTTCATTATCCAAAACTTGCTTTTTCAAATTTGGAAGCACTACTTTCTTTTCTCTTTGAAAAAGCTATTGAAAATAAAATGATCCTTGTATTAGATGAATATCCTTATTTAAGAAAAACAATTGTAGGAATCGATAGTATTTTACAAAATTTAATTGACAAATACAAAGAAGTATCAACATTAAAACTTATTCTATGTGGATCATATGTAGATATCATGAAATCTCTAATTGAAATCCACAATCCTTTGTATGGCCGTATTACACAAATCATTGATTTAAAACCTATGGATTATTATGAATCGTCAAACTTTTATCCAAACTTTTCAAATGAAGATAAAGTAAAATTATACAGTGTTTTTGGTGGTATCCCTCATTATAATAAACTCATTGATCCCCATAAATCTGTAAAAGAAAATATCATCGATTTAATTGCCTCACCCAATGCCAGACTCGAATTAGAAATATCTATGTATTTAAAATCAGAAATATCTAAAATGACGAATGCCAATGAAGTATTTGAGGCAATGGCAATGGGTGCAAGCAAATATAGCGATATATTATCCAAGTCACATGTATCAAGTGCACCTACTTTAATTGATGTACTTGATAAGCTTATCAAAATGGAAGTAGTTGCGAAGGAAACACCTATTAACGAAGAACATAATCGTAAGAAATCAAGATATTTTATCTGTGATAATCTTTCTCTTTTTTATTACAAATATATATTTAGATATGCTTCACAAATGAATATCATGGATAGCGAAGTCTTTTATAAAAGATATATCGATCAGGATTTTAATACTCAACATGTTCCCTTTATTTTTGAGAATATATGCAAACAGTTTTTAATCCGATTAAATCGCAAAGGTCTGATTGAAGAGCCTTTTGAAAAAATAGGAAAATATTATTATGATGATCCTATCAACAAGAAAAATGGTGAATTTGATCTTGTAACCTACGATAGAAAAGGTTATATCTTTTATGAAGCAAAATTTAAAAATTCTAAAGTTGATAAAAATACCATTTACAAGGAAATTGAACAAGTAAAAGACACTGGTTTTAACTGTCATCGTTACGGTTTCTTTTCAAAATCCGGTTTTGAAGAAATAAATGATGATACTTTGATTCTTTATACCTTAGATGATTTATTTAAAGATATATAATATATTTAAAAAGTGATTGAATCATAACAATGAAACAATCACTTTTTTGTGAGGTCTTAATCTAAATCTTCACCATTGCTGGCAATGACTTTTTTGTACCAGTAGAATGAATCTTTTTTATAACGGTTATAAGTTCCATTACCATAATCATCGACATCTACATAAATATAACCATAACGTTTTGACATTTCTCCGGTAGATGCACTAACTAAGTCAATACAACCCCAAGAAGTATAAGCAACAACGTCACATCCTTCTTCTATGGCTTTAGCTATTTCTTTTATATGTTTTCTCAAATAAGTTATACGATAATCATCATGAATTGTTAGATCATTTTCTAAAACATCACTAGCTCCCAAACCATTTTCCACGACCATTATTGGAAGGTGATAACGATCATATAGCTGATGTATAATATATCTTAATCCTTTTGGATCTATCTGCCAACCCCATCGAGTAATGTCGAGATATTTATTTCTAACTCCAGCTCCCATATTTACTTGAATATCTGCTTTCCTTTTTGCGCTAACACAAGATGACGTGTAGTATGAAAAGGCATAGAAATCTGCTTTACCATTTCTAATAGCCATTAAATCTTCTTCACTGCAAACCAATTGAATATTCTTTTCTTTAAAATACTTCCATATATAATAAGGATATTCTCCTTTGCATAAAACATCTCCACAAAAATACGATGAAAGTCTTTCATTTTCCATATTTTCTAAAACGTCATCCGGATCACAAGTTAACGGATAACTTGTTTTACTGGCAAGCATGCAGCCAATTTTCATTTTTGGATCAATTAAATGGCCTAAAGATACAGCCTTTGCACTAGCTATAAACATATGGTTTAGGGCGTTAAACTTAATCTGATTTAAATGTTCTGTACTATCCTTTACAAAAGATCTCTTGCCCATCTCTTCATCATATATTCCAAATAATAATGATGCTGTATTAACAATAGAGTTTATTTCATTGAATGGTATCCAATAATGGACACAACCATGATATCTCAAAAATAAAACTTCGCAATATTTCAAATAAAATTGAATCATTCTTCGGGATGCCCATCCTCCATATTTATTCACTAAATAAAGCGGACAATCATAATGAGATATTGTCACTAAAGGTTCAATATGATATCTCTTAAGTTCTTTTAAAACTTTATCATAAAATTGTAATCCTTCTTCATTTGGACTTTCTTCATCGCCATTTGGGAAAATTCTAGTCCAACTAATGGATAATCTAAACATTTTAAAACCCATTTGTGCCATTAATGCAATATCTTCTTTATAGTGATTATAAAAATCAACAGCATTATGACTCGGATAAACATAGCCCTGATCCATATTGAACAAAACTTCTCGTGGTTGATTTTTTGTCCCTTTTGTAAATACATCTGCAACGCTTATTCCTTTACCTCCTTTTCTCCAAGCTCCTTCAGCTTGAAAAGCAGAAATAGCACCACCCCATAAAAAATCATCTGGAAACTTCATATTACTTACTTTCATCAATTCCAAAAATAAATGTCAAAACAAACGTTGATATCATTCCAACAATAAGTGCCAAGCAATAGAAAATGATATTATTCGGATCCTCACTAATAAATGACGTCAATGCAAATAATCCTACACCACTCGCCATTGTAGCAACTGTTTTAAATAAACCAGCAATCAACCCACCAATAAAAGAACCAATCATTACAGCATATAAAGGACGACGATATCTTAATGTAATACCAAATAAAGCAGGCTCTGTGGCACCTCCAAACAGAGCTGTAACTCCTGTTGTCCATGCAGTCGAACGAATATCTTTGTCTTTTGCTCTTAATGCTACACCAAAACAAGCTGCCGCTTGATTATAATTTGCAATTGTTGAAGCAACCTTAACTAATGGGTCATATCCAAATGAAGAAACAAATTGAATACGTGCTGGAACCATCGACATATGCATACCTGTCATAACAAGAATAGGTTGTATACAAGCTAAAATTGCGACTGCAAGGAAACCAACATTATCATAAATCCACATTATAAGCGTTGCAATCCATGTACCTATAAATTGACCTAAAGGGCCTAATACGCATAAAGCTAAAGGAATCATTATCAATAATGTTCCTAATGGAACTAAAATCGAACGTATGATTGCAGGAGAATATTTTTTCCAAATTTTTTCAACATAACTCATTACAAATACAATCAATATTGCTGGAAAAATCGTACTTCCATAACCATAAGTCAAATATGTTATCGGAAGCCCAAAAACTGACATAGTTTCACCTGCTGAACCCTTGGCAATGAAATCCGGATTTAATAGCATAGCTCCCATTAACATTCCCATATAAATATTACAATTAAATTTCTTTGCTGCAGCAGCTCCTACAAATACTGGTAAAAAATATAAGGCACTATTACCAACAAAATTCAAAACAAAATACGTATTCGATTCTTCTGTAATTAAATTAAAATTCCCTAACAAAATGAGAATGACATTCAAAAAAGCACACCCCATTAATACAGGAATAACCGGAACAAGACAAGCCGAGAATGTTTCAATAATACTTACAAAGCTAAATTTCCTTTTCTTCTCATCTAGATTTTCATCTATTTTGTCTACTTGATCAAATTCATACTTATTACAAATCAAATCATAAACTTGATCTACTTGCTGCCCTATAATAATTTGAAACTGACCACTTATCCATTGACACCCTAAAACTCCTTGTACTTTTTTTAATTCGTTCTCATTCACCTTACTTTGATCTTTTACATTAAAACGTAAGCGGGTTACACAATGAGTAAAAAATGTAATGTTATCTTTTCCACCCACATATTCAATGACTTTTTCAGCCAATTCATCATAATTTTTTTTCGACATAATCTTTCTCCTTTACTTATATATATCTGCAAACAATGGCTGCGCACTTCCATTGGCTTTGCCTAAAATAAAAACCCCAAAAACTAGTATTACACTATTTTTCTGGGGTGATGCCCTTGCGGTTACAATCCTCTTTTGTATATAAACGATTTACATGGATCATGAGATATAAAAGCTCCTCGTGTGTACATTTTTCTTTAAATTCTTCAAATAGATAATCCTCTATTTTAGAAACACATGCATAAGTTTCAGGATAATTTTCTTTCATGCTCTCATATAAATCCAAATTACTATCTTTAAATTCTTCATTTCTTTCTTTTCGTTGTACAAAATATTTTAAATGGTTTTTAAAGCGAAAATAATTAAAACTTCTCTTATCAAGAATAATCTTAAAGTAATCTTCTATGATCTTTGTCACATTATGAATGATACGAGATGTTTTATCTGTAGTTTTGGTATAAGTCTGTTTACTACTCCCTTCCATTGCATTGATAAAATGCATGGTGACGCTTGTTACTTCCCCTTTATCTAAGTGTACCTTTAATTTCTCATTAATATTTTTGATAAACCATTTCGCAATCTTTGTTATTTCAGGATATTCATATTCTAATTCATAAGAATACGGTAGAGTGACATTCATTCCTTTTTGATAGCGGGTAACAGCAAAACTGATATGATCAGCCAAGATAAAAACTAAGTTAGGATTTAGGTTTTCTTTCATCCTATGATTCGCTATATCACACATTCTCGCTACCAGTGAAAAGATTTTTTCATCTATCTCATTTAACATGCCTAGGTATCGCTCATCAATATCATAATAAGTACGATCGATCTTAGATAGATCTTTGAGCTCATATGGCATCTTTTCAAAACCGATCCCTTTTCCAAAAACGATGGCTTCACGCCCATGTCCATCAAGACCAATAGCTACGTTATTATTGATCTTTTTTATGATTTTCACGAGAACCCCTCCTTTTTTAATGAATCAGAACTTCACCTGCATCAACTTCTTTACCATAACAGTCTAAGCTTACTTCCTTATCATACCCACCTGTAAATATGACCATTGTTGTCATATCAACTCCCTTTTCTTTCATAAACGATGAATCAAATTCTATCAACCCATCTCCTGCCTTCACTTTATCTCCTTTAGATTTAAGAACTTTAAATCCTTCTCCATTAAGATGAACCGTATCTAATCCGATATGAACTAATATCTCAATACCCTTTCTTGTTTTTAAACCTATTGCATGTTTTGAAGCAGGAATTAGTATTATTTCTCCATCGACTGGCGATACGACTTTATTTCCATTCGGTACGATCGCAAAACCATCACCCATCATTTTTGATGCGAACACCTGATCATTTACTTTTTCAATAGGGATACATACTCCTTTAATTGGCGATACGATCTCATTACTTTCTTTTCTTAAAAAGTTAAACATTCTTATGACCTCCAATATATAAAAACTCTCTGAAACACCTGTTAAGGTAATGCCTCAGAGAGTTACAATCCTTGCTTATTTATTTACATAAGTATAATAACATGTAGTGTAAACGCTGTCAATAAGCAAATTTTCATTTTGAAATCAGGCTAAAAAAATAACGGTATTCTTATTAATTTAACATTTTAGATTTTCTTTCCATCTGATCCGCTTAATAAAACGCAAATGCAACGCAAATTGCTTACGTTGCATTTATAATGAAATATTCAAATGAAACATCTTATAAACTTTTTCCTACGAAATAAGCAATATTGACTGCATCGATCACTGAACCCACACATTCACAGTCACCGACCATAACAGTATCTTTACATACTCCATATAATGACATTGCTTCTTCCTTTAAAGCTTTTCTTCCTGCTGCATTGATGATCGTATCAAATCCTATCTTTTCTTCTTTGCCATTGATCTCAACGATGACCTGATCCTCTTCGATTTCTTTGCAGCACGCCTGAGTAACTACATGCAAATTATCCTGCTTGTCCATGTGCTGTTTCAAGGCAATCCGGTACAACATATTTCCATTCAAGGCAATATCATCCGCCATCTCAACAATTGTCACATCATGTCCCTCTAAAGATAATTCTAATCCTAATTCACAGCCAATGGAACCTCCACCGATGATCACTGCTTTATGACCTACTTTTGCTTTTGATTCGATGGCTGTCAATGAATCCATCATTTTTTCAGCTCCTTTGATATGTAAATTCGCAGAAGCAGATCCCACTGCAACAATCAAACGATCCGGCTTTAATATTTCCAGCATCTTTTTATCAGCCTTTGTATTCAAGCGGACATCTATCGATGATTTTTCTATCTGATGGGTCAAATATTTCTGATAAGCTCTCAGATCTTCTTTAAAAGGTCCTTCACTGGCCCACTTCAAAAGGCCTCCAAGATGATCCTCCTTTTCCAGTAAGGTTACATGATGACCCTGGTCACTGGCAGACAAAGCAGCAACCATACCGCTGACACCACCACCTACGATCACGACATGTTTCTTTGTTGTTTTGATCGGTTGTGTCAATGCCATACGATCCTCTCTTCTGAATCGCGGATTCACAGAACACTGCACATTCCAATGGTCAGTCGCTATATGATAACAATGCATACAGCGAATGCATGGAACGATATCCTCTTCATGACCATTCATGATCTTCTTTGGCCAATATGGATCAGCTATCAAAGAACGTCCAAACATACAGCAATCCGTATAGCCTTTTTCTATCAATTCATTGGCCTCTTCGGGATTCATCACAGCTCCAACCAGACATACCAGCAAATTTGTATTCTCTTTTACTTTTTTCGCAAATGCCGCATTATAATTATGAGGCTCGAAAATCGTAGGTACGGCATGTACATTGGCTGCATGATAAACATCCATGCCACAGCTGATATTTACCATATCCGCTAACCCTTCAATTTCTTTGATGAAATAAAGCATATCTTCTTCCGGATATGTTTCCGGTACCATCAATTGCCGAGATAGACGAACGATGATCGGATAATCCGGACCTACTGCTTTACGAATGATTTCTAAAGCTTCTTTTGGGAAACGGCAGCGGTTTTCAAGACTTCCGCCATACTCATCTTCTCTTTGATTCCATACCGGTGATAAAAACTGTGATCCTAAAGAATCATGTCCAAAATGAAGTGTTACCGCATCAAACCCGATCTTTTTACACTTGACACAGAATTGAGCTGTTTCCTCTGCTAATTCACGCATCTTTTCATGCGTAAAGGCCTTCATCTTTAAACCATCAAAACGAATGCCGTCCATCGGCCCATATACATAACCTTCTTCATCCGGCACCATGGAAAAGAAGCCTACTTCACAAGCTACCTTGGCACCATCTTGCTTTGCGACATTGATCTGTTCCTTTGTTACATCCAATTCATATTTATTGAAAAGATCCACTCCCTCACCGGGAATATGTACCAATGCACTACCGCCCATTGAACGATCCCATGCACTTATTGCACCATAATTGGTGCTTGATATGATCTTATGTGAGGCAATGATTCCCATCGGTGCCGCAACGATACGATTACGTAGCATCATGCCATTGACCTTTAAGGGTGAAAACAACGCTTCAACTTTCATAAATAAACTCCTGTACTTAAAACTCCTAATACGACCAATACGACACAGATCACAAATTTCAAAAATCCGCCAATATGCAGCTTTTCAAAAAATGATCTCAGCCATGGCAGGCTGACAAGTACCACACCTAAAAAGCATAAGGCTGTCAGCCATGCCTTCTCAATCAGGAAAAGAAGGCACATAGCGGCAAATATACCCGGTATGATCCAGCTATACAGCTTTCGCATCTTACGACTGAATTCAAGATCGCCCAAATAGAATTTTTGATTCATTATAAAATTCTACCCTGCTCATCGATCAGCTGAATATTGGTATAAGCGTTTTTAAGCTCAGGAAGGGTTGCGATATACTTTTTCAGGGCCGCTTTTGCTGCGGCATCACTTTCACCGTCATGCTTTACTTTTAATGTAAGGCCCTGCATTGAAACAACCTCAAAATGAATTCCTTCCCATTCCAGACCATTTAATTTTTCATGTAAGATCTTTGCTTTTGGACTTCCAATCTGTAACATATTTTCCTTCCTTTCTATAAAAGAAAGCAACAATGCTGACACTGCTGCTTTCCATTTTTATTTAAGCTTCAACGGCTTCATTTCCTTCTTCTTCAAGAGCCTGCTTATCAATCAATTTCACAAATGGGAACCAGATGGCCATATCGATCACAATGATCAAAACCTGTAAGATAGCTCCTTGTACCGGTGTAGATATACCTAATAAACCTTGGATGATACCTGGCATCGTCCAGCTTGGATTGACACCGTTTGGACGTCCGACAAGTCCGGACCACATAGCGAAATAAGCTACACAGGTATTCACGATAACACCACCCATATAAGGGATGAACAGCATAGGGTTCAACATGATAGGAATACCGAACAACAATGGTTCACCGATATTAAAGATCTGTGGAACGATGGCAACTCTTGCCAATTGCTTGTATCTCTTTGATTTCGCAAAGAAGAATAATACGATGGCTAATCCTAAGGTAGCTCCGATACCACCAATCTGAATTGAGTTCAACAATCCTGTACCATAGATATTCGGAAGTGCTTCACCGGCAGCTAAAGCTGCGGCATTTGCTTCATTGGCAGACATCTGCAATGCATCCATGAAAGGTACGACGCTTGAACCATGGATACCACAGAACATTGCCAGTGTCATTACTACTTCTGTAATGAGCAAGCCTCCAAAGCTTGTACCTAAGCCTTGCAATGGTGTCTGGATAAATGTATAAATCAACTGGTGAATCGAACCAAATTCTGTTGCGGCCATTGCCTGTCCGATCAAAGAGCATCCAAATACGATGATAAATGCCGAAATCAATACGGCGAATGTAGCTTCAATATAATGAGGTACCCCTGCAGGCATCTTGATCGTTACATTATGATCAGCACATAATTTCACAAAACGTACGACCAAGAAACTTACGATGAAAGCTGAGAACATACCTGCATGACCCAACCATGATGTTGGAATAGAAGTATATAATTCAGTCGGTGTCAGCAGTAAGAACGCTGCTACTGCCAATGGAATACATGCCAGTGGTTCATCCACATTCAATCTCTTTGCATAAAGATACGGCAATACTAATACGGTATAAAAAGCGATACAGCTGATTGTCCAAGACTGGGCATTCATGAATACTGTTCCAATCATCGGATGTTCAGCAAGGAAAGGCTGCCATCCTCCTATATCCAAAAACGCAAACAGACAAGCAAAAGAACCAACAACCGTAATCGGAAGCAATACCTGCATTGCTTCTGCCAATGCCTGTAAGAAATTCATCTTGTGAACCCACTCAGCAAGCGGTTCTACAAAGGCTGAAATCTTATCCATTAATTTTTCCATAATTTCCTCCTTCAATAATGATTTACTTTTTTAAATGTTCGAGTACTGTCTTCAAGACTTTCTCACCATTCATCATTCCATAATCCACCGTATCCACGACCATGAATTCAATGCCTTTATCCGCATATTTTTCTTCGAAAGTCTTCTTCTTAAAACGTACCTGTGGCCCTAACAGTACAATATCAGCTCCGTCGATCAGCTCATCCAGCTTTGTATATGGATATGCATTGATCGTTGCCTCGACCCCTAATTTCTTAGCAGCTTCCTGCATACGCGTTGTCAACATCCCTGTACTTGCACCATGCTCACAAACCAAGATAATGTTATACACCTCTTTCACCTCCTTATTTATTGACGTGTCTTATAAACACGTATAAATCTTTCAGCCAGATCCCTTGTCAATTCTGCTGCACTTAAATGATTCGACGCATGAATCAGCATCATGGTAGCTGTTATGCATCCCGGATCCCTTGCTTCCTGGACCAAAAGACCTGTATGGATCTCATGTGCCTTTTGGATAGATTCATCACTGTGCTTCAAGCTTTCTTCAGCACCCTTGAAGTCCCCGGCCTCTGCATTTTCAATGGCTTCCATTGAATAACTTTTCCCATCACCTGCATGAGCAATGATCTGACAGGCAACGTTATTGATTTCTTCTATCGTCATAGCTTCCACCTCTCATTTACACTTTCAGTTTACTCAAACAAAAATAACCTTTCAATCTCAGCTTTTGCCCTTTGACCATGCAAAAAACAAAAACAAATCTATAAGAGAATTGGGTAGAATTATAGTGGAGGAAATACTATGGCTAATTTGGATAAAAAGCTTCAAACAATCTCATATCTTAATAATCAAACCGATTGGACGACCACGACAACACTCGCCAATCATTTGGAAATTTCAGTACGAAGCGTCAAATACTGTATCTCAGAAATCAATAAAGAATACCCAAAATTGATTATTTCATCAAATAAAGGCTATAAGATCGATAAAGAACAAGCAAGCACCATCCTCAATGTTCATAGCAACTCAAACATTCCTCGTAACTATGAAGAGAGAAAGAGAATGATCATCATTTCTATCCTTTTAGAAAAACAGCGTCCGACGATCAGTGAGCTTTCAGAACGCCTCTGTATCTCACCAGTCACGCTGCAAAATGAATTATCAAAGATCAGAACTGAAATCTCAAAATATCATCTGAATGTTCATACCCGCAATGATATCGTTTCAATTACAGGGTTATCTAAAGATAAAAGAAAGATCATCCTTGATTTGATCAATAGTGAAATTCAAAATTCATATCTCTCACTCGACCGTGTGCAGCTCATATTTACAACCGTAGACCTCACAAAAATCGAAAAACTGGTGATAGGAATCTTAACCGAAAATGAATATTTCCTTGATTCCCACTCCCTCTTCAATTATGTGTTGCACATCGCATTAACGATTGAACTGAGGGGAAACCGTCAGGATATGAAAGATGTCCGCACCCCTATTGAACAGGAAGCCTTAATGGAACTGGGTTCCCCTCATGCTCAGAAAATCGTCAACGAGATCTATTTGAAATTAAAGGAAATATACAATACTGATTATTCTTTGCTTGATATCTATCAAGCCAGCGTACTCATGATGACCCGAGTCGTTTCAAACAATGTCACATCGATTCGCTATAATCAGATTGAGTCGATCCTTGGCAAGGATATCAGCGATCTTATTGAAAAGATCGTTACTTCCGTTGATAATACATACTGTGTCAATCTTAGAAATGAAAACTTTCTGATACGATTTGCTTTTCATTTAAAAAATCTGTTAGTACGCCTTGAACATCACATCAGTATCAACAACCTTCAATTCAGCGGTATTAAAAATGATTATCCCTTGATTTATGCGATATCCGTACACATATCCAATGTAATTTATGAATGCAGCGGCTATGTGCTTCCGGAAGATGAGATTGCTTATATTGCCCTTCATGTAGGTGTGCTTATGGATGAAAACAAAGCCTTACATGATAAAGTAAATGCCATCATCATCTGTCCGAATTATTATTCACTTGGTCAAAAGATATCCAAAAAGCTTTCCGGCATTTATTCTGAGAATCTTTTGATCAGCAATGTCCTAACATCCATTCGCAGTGACATGGACCTTTGCGGTGTTGAATTGATCTTATCGACAGAACCCATCGACACATCTATTTCAATCCGGCATTATATCTTAAATCCTTTTGTGACAGAAACCGATATCCGTAATATTTTTACTATTATTGATGATATCAAGAACAATAAGATAAAAAATGTCATTCGTGATAAGATCATGTATTTCTTCCATGAAGATTTATTTTTCACGGATAAGAAATTTAAAAATGATGTTGATGCGATAGAAACGATGTGTGATGTCATGATCTCTCATCAGTATGTAGATGCCTCCTATAAGGATGAAATTTATGCTCATGAGAAAATATCTCCCAGCTCTTATGGCAATATCGCCATTCCTCATCCTTTAAACAACAAGGCGAAATCCAGCGTGATAGCCGTCAGCCTGAATCCTGAACCGATATCCTGGGGCATCAATCAGGTCAATCTGGTATTCATGCTTTCACTAAAAGAAGAGGACCGTGATTTATTTTCAGATATTTTTGAATTTATCACGCAAATATTAAAAGATGAACATATCTTTAAAAAAGTTATGAATATCAAGACCTTTGATGAATTTATCAATTATTTGGTTTCATTTTATTAGAAAAGAGGATCATCATGAAAAAAATAACTGCATCTCCCATCAAACGACTGATCGCATATATCATCGACTGGTATCTAAGTGCTTTATGCATGTCCCTGTCAATCTGTCTTTTTGCCAGTATCTATCAGGGAAAGCTTACGATTGATACGACGATTTCAAAGCTTCCTTTTTCTTATGCCTTGACGTCACTCATTGTCGGTATTATACTTGTTTATATCTATTATGTCATGCCTCAATGGATCGCTCCTACATATAGGGGACAGTCTTTAGGGAAAAGGGTGATGCATATTCGTATCGTTCGCACAGATGGAAAAGATGTTCGTTCTTTAACGATATTTTTACGGACAGTCATAGGTATTATCCTGGTCGAAGAAACCTTCAATAATGCTTCATTTGTGTTACGCAGCGTCTTGGGAATGGTTATTGACAATCAGCTGGTTGTTTATCTCTATTATGCGTTTTGCATCGTATCACTGATTTCGATCATCATGCTTTTCAAAGATCCACTCGGACAAATGATCCATGATAAGATTGCAGGCACATTTGTTATTGATACAAAGGAGAAGTAGTATGGAAGTTACGATTCAGGCTAATGTTGAAGCGAAAGCTTATTTCGATTTTATTCTTTCAACCGTGCAGACAAGTCTGGAAGTAGCCGGAAGCAATGAGAAAATCAAAAAGGGCATTACCTTTGAAAAAAGTCTTAATACCGGCTTTATGAAAACAGAAATGTGCAAGGTCAAAGTTACGGATTATGTATATCCAAAAATCATCGAATTAGACTATGTATCTAAATCCGGTACGAATACGATCCGTTATGTCATCCTTCCTAAAGGAAAGGATGCCTGTGAAGTAACCTATCGGGAAACAAAATATGATGCTAATCATGTTGAAAAGAAGATAGGCGCATGGAGCGAAAAAGGCTATCGTAAAAAATTAGAAAAAAGAATGAATGCTGTTACCCAGTATTTGATCGAACAAAAAAATAAAAATGAAACAAACACAGCTGGACAATAGGCTGTGTTTTTATAAAAGATAGGAATATCTATAATTATTAATTTTCTACATTAATCAAAAATACCATAAGAAAAGATATAACTTATTATAGCTACATCTCTTTCTTATCATTCTTTAAATTATAGCACCGATACCATATCCTTCAAATACAGCTTCCTGTATTTTTCTGGTCCTTATCGCATCACCTGCTTCATAAATCTCTGGAGTGATACCATAGAAAGACTCTACAAGCTTACGATCGGCACGCACACCTGCACATAGGATCACAGTATCTGCCTGTATTGTTTCGCATGAACCGTCCTGGTGTTGAAGAACTGCCTCATTATCTTTAATTTCAATACACTTTGTTTGATAATGAATCTGAATCGGCTCTTGTAATGATTCATATTTTTGACGTAAAGCAATACGATACAACATATTGCCCTGAGCAGCTAATTGATCGGTTAATTCCACGATCGTCGGATGTTTTCCTTTCAGCTCTGCAAGCTCCAATGCCAGCTCTGCACCAATGGTACCACCGCCGATGATGAGCGGATGATCTCCTACAAGCGATTCGTCTTCAATGGCCTGTACATAACTGATCACATGTTTCTTTTCACTTCCTTTTATAGGAAGGCTCATAGGCTTACCACCAACAGCAATGACCAAGGCATCCGGTTTCAGCTCTTTTACCATTTGTGGATCTGCTTCACAGGAAAGGCGTACATCAACATTTGATTTTGCCAATTGATTCTTTAAATACTGCAGATACGCACGAATATCTTCTTTATAATATTCCTTGGAAATTAAATTTAAAGCACCGCCGGCACTTGCTTCTTTTTCAAGCAAGATGACATGATGTCCTCGCTTGCTGGCAGTTATGCTTGCCATGATACCTGCCGGTCCCGCTCCGATGACTACGACCCTTTTTGGTGTTTCACATGGCTTCAGCTCTTTATCAATAAACTTTTCATTGTGATAGCGTGGATTGACCGAACAGCCTACATTACGACGATTGGTCGAGATATGATAGCATTGTAAGCATCGGATACAAGGAATGATATCTTCGCTCTTACCATCTCTTGCCTTATTTGGCCAATAAGGATCCGCAATAAAGCTTCGTCCAAAAGCTACTAAGTCGACATCTTCATTCGCAAGCAACCCTTCCGCTTCCGAAGGATTCATAATCGCTCCGACAACAGCTACCTTGATCTTCTTAACATGCTTCTTGACCTCTCTTGCCCACTTGACATTTGGCATATGCTCACAAAAATTAGTCGTAGCCATCCTCACATTACCTTCGTGATTGATATCCAATCCGGCAGAAATCTGTACGGAATCTATGTAAGGCTCTGCCATTAAGATAAATTGCAGCGTATCTTTAAATTCAATTGATCCGGGAACACACTCTTCACCGGAAATACGCATATCAATCGGATAATTTGCACCTACTGCCTGACGGATCCTTTCAAGGATCATCAATGGAAATTTTGCTCTGTTTTCAAGGCTGCCTCCATATTCATCTGTCCGATGATTAAATAAAGGAGAAATAAACTGAGCCGGCAGCCATCCATGGGCAAAATGCAAGAAAATCGCATCAAATCCCAGATTCTTTGCATCCAAAGCACTCTGTGCATATAAATCGGCAATTCTTTCCATGCCTTCTTTATCCAAGGCTCTCACCTCAACACCATCATCACGAACAAAAGAGCACGGACCTACTGCATATTCACCAGGAAGGACACGTGCATACTGTCCGGCATGAAAGATTTCAATCGATGCACGGGCACCTGCACGATGGCATATACGAATCTTTTCCTGTGTTTTTTCTACTTCATATTTGAAAAAACCACTTTGTTCATTTCCACTGGCAAAGCTGCTTCTGCCCGGTTCAACAATCGTATGTCCACATATAACAAGGGCTGCTCCTCCAAGTGCTTTTTCAGAAAATTCTTCACCGATCGGTGCTGCAATGATGCGATTTTTTAAAATCATGTCATTCACCTTTAACGGAGAAAATAAATGTTGATATTTCATGTCTTGACCCTCTCTTCCATCCTTATTATCAATCAAAACATGATTTTTTCATATCTTCTCTTTTGCCCCTAGAAAGGGCAAATAAAAGACGTCATGCTTTTAAACATAACGTCTTTTTCATAACTTAAATTGCCCAAACACCATTTTTGAAGATCTGATGTCTGTTTCCATCATGATCAACACCAACGATATCCAAGTCCTCGCTGCCGACCATAAAATCCACATGATTGATGGATTCATTGAAACCAACTTTCTTAAAATCTTCCTCACTCATATTTTCATAGCCTCGGATATTATTCTTGAAGGCTTCACCAAAGGCTAAATGACAGCAGGCATTCTCATCAAATAATGTATTTGAGAAAAGAAGACCTGTCTGGTTGATCGGTGAATCATAAGGAACAAGTGCAACTTCACCCAGATGACGGGAGTTTTCATCCATATTCAACATATTTTCTAAGATATCCTGTCCTTTTTCAGCGCTCACTTCAACACACTTGCCATCCTTGAAAGTCACCTTAAAGTTTTCTACTAACTGTCCCTGTAAAGATAAAGGTTTGGTTGAGTAGACCACACCATTGACACCATCACGTTTCGGCATCGTGAATACTTCCTCAGTTGGCATATTTGCGGTAAAATCATTTCCCAGCATATTTGTTTCACGAGCACTGATCCAATAGTGATTTGGCTGTAATTTTAATGTCAGATCCGTTCCATTGCTTGATTTATATTCCAGATAATCAAGATTCATCTCATTTAATTTCGTGCTCTTTTCCTGTAAATCATCAATATGATCCTTCCATGCCTGAACCGGATCCGGCTGATCAAGACGCATTGTCTTAATGATTGCTTCCCATAATTTGCTGACAGCTTCATCATCGCTCAATTCAGGGAACACCTTTTTTGCCCATTTAACAGAAGGAATAGCAACGATGACCCACTGATTTCGATTATCTTCCTTGTCGCTGTATTTTTTCAAAACAGAATAGCGGGCCTTTCTGACAGCTGCATATTTCTTTAGATCGATACCATTATAGGCATCCGGATCTGCATCATCAACATAGATCTTACAAGGCAGCGTTTCAGCACGATACTTGGCTTTTTCTTCCTGCCATGTCAATACTTCAGACATGACCTTCTCATCTTCATACAACCAGCGAAGCTTATCAATTTCTTCATTGAGCCATTCAACCTTGACGCTTCTGGCTTTATCCTCATAGCAAACTTTAACGATTTCCTTAACGAAATCAGCACATTTTGTCGATGCGGTGATTTCCACATCCTGACCTTCTTTTAAATTAATTCCAATTTCAACTGCGAGTTTCGCGTATTCTTCATAAATTTTTTGATTCATCTTACTCTCCTGCTACGACCACATCACGTAAATATACGGCACAAGGCACGATATAATTATTAATCTGTCGTGTTTCTTTAGAAAATTTCATATTTTTTACTGCTTTAGAAAAATTTGCGGATATCGATCCTCCGGCAACCGGATGAACACCCCGGGCATCTTTTTCATATCCTAAACGGATCTCACCACCAAAGCTTCCCGTAATCGGATCCATGATAAATGAACTAAAATCCGTAACTTCCAGATAAGGCTCTTTTTTCATATCTTCAATGCTCATGCTTCCACCATGTACGACAACATTATTGATCGATGTCGTATCATCCATATGGATATAGTGAGCATGCTGGATGCTTCCCCAGAACGTCTTACATACACCTTTATCAAAGAGAATGCGATCTTTTACAGGATTACCATCCATATCATAGGCATCATTTTTCGTAGAACCATCCATATGTGCCTTTAACTCGATCGTTAGATCATCTGCATCATCTCCGCTCATCTTCTCATCAATCTTAGCTTTCGCAATACCCATGTATTGATTAGCAGCATTGGTATGCGAAGTAAAATACTGGAAGAACTGAACCACATCATCTCCGCTTAAGATAACATTGGCATGCTCGTTCTTTTTGGTCGATACGGCCTTTAAACGGGCTTCACCACTAATGAACATCTTTTCGATTTCCAAAGTGATCTCTTCACCCTTTTTATTCGCAAAGCGCAAATCTTTATAAAGCTCGATTTCATGACCTTCTTTGCTGGTATTGATCACAGCCTCTACTTCACAATCAAAGCCATAGAAAGTAACATCCACGCCCTGAGAATTAAGGATATGGGTTTTCTTCTTATTAACGAAGACCTCATAAGAGTTAACTTTCTCATTCTCTTTTGCCTTAACCTTCTGCATCGCTTCACAAATCTTCACCAGCTCTTCTGTCAGATTTACATCTAAGTCATTTCCCTCACTTTGCTGATCGGCAACTAATGGGAACCATGGATTTTGTACAAACCGGGCAGCAAAGATGGCTTTATCAATTTCTTTCTTTATTTCCTCCACACTATATGTCGGATGAATTTCCTTTGTGGCACTGCCGCGATATTTTTTATCATCGCTGTCTACATAGACCGTTACCATGGTATGCGTAACCTCCTTGGCACGGCTCATATCCAGTTTTTGACCGATAAAGAAGGCTTCCTGTGAATAGGTCGTGATCTCTTTAATGATAAAATCACTGGCTTTGCTTTCTTTTAATATTGGATAAAGTTCTTTTTTCATTAGCCTAACCTCACTTTACACTTCAAATAAGGACCTCCGTCACTTACCTTGACCCATTCCTTATGTCCTTTGCCACAGGCTCCGCTGCCAAACATTTCAAAATCATTTGAAATCATCGAAATGCTCTTCAACATATCCGGTACATAGCCTGTCAAGGTTACCGGAGCTACTACTTTTCCTGTCAGCTTACCATCCTTGATTTCTCTGCCCATGGCTACCACACACTGAATTCCCCAGTGCTTTGGATCTTCCATACCTGAATCCATGCCCTCTAAAAGATAACCATGCTTAATAGAAGCTATCATATCATCCAAGGAATCTGTACCTGAAGCAAACAGGGTATTGGTCATTCTCGCATAAGCCTTACGCTCAAAGCTTTCACGCTTTCCATTTCCTGTCGGCACTGTTTTTAATCGCAATGCACTTAACAGATCGCTGATACCTCTGACAAGAGTCCCATGATCGATAATAGTTGTATCGGATCCCAAAGCACCTTCATCATCAAACATATAACTGCTGACCTGTGAGGCACTCAAGGCACCGTCCTTCATGGAAGTGATATCACTGGCAACCTTCTTGCCAATATAATCCTTCGCCAAAGCACGTTCTTTCACAAACATATCCATTTCCACACCATGACCAAAGGCTTCATGAGCAATCAGACCGGTAACCTCCGGTGTCGTGATCACATCATACATGCCCGGAACCACTGCTTCTGCATTCAGCTTATCATTGAGATCTTGAATGATCTTTTCTACCTTATCATCCATTTCATCTAAGATCTCCGCACCCTTTAATCCTGAAAAAGACTCATAAGCCATTTCAGTCTTTTCACCATTGCTTCCGATTGCGGCAGCCATTCCTTCCGCATAAGCATAGCTTTGCATCAGATCTTTTTTATCGGATAAAAACATCTTATTGACATGGGCAAACTGCATCGCAGCCTGAAACTCAATGACCCCCTCATGCTTTGCACCGGCATCACTGATCTTTTTCAGATGTGCTAAGATATCCTCAGCACTCATCTCTTCCGGATTTACCTCAATTTCATTCATCATTATTTTGGTCATTTCTTCTTCATGGATCAGTGGTGATTCCATCTTAGAAATACCCAAATTCTCCAAAGCTTTCAGCTCATCCTTTAGAACCGAAGCAATCGTCTTTGCACATGCTTCAACATCTTCACATTCATTGAAAGAATACTCACAGTAACTGCCATTCTCATAAACACGTACCACAAAGCCTCTTTCACTAAAGCCATAGTCACCAACATTTGTCTGTCGCTGTCCCACACGATAGCTGGTGCCGGATACATCCGTGCATAATACACTGACATATTCAAATTCATTATCTAAAAGAGTGATCAATTCCTTGATTTTAGGTTTGATTTCCATCAGATATCCTGACATTTTGACTTGCATATATCAACCCTCCTATGTGTAAGATTTTACTCTTATTTTATTTCATTGTCTATCGAAATAAACAAATTCAACCACCAGTTG
Source organism: Traorella sp. mt218 (assembly GCF_055420025.1). Lineage (NCBI taxonomy): Bacteria > Bacillati > Bacillota > Erysipelotrichia > Erysipelotrichales > Erysipelotrichaceae > Traorella > Traorella sp. mt218. Next base: position 63,057 of record NZ_JBVAYM010000002.1, on the reverse strand, counting down.
CATACTCTTTTAAATCATCATAAAAGTTTCTGATATGTTTTATCAATGGCAAGTGCTCCCAAAGGTGCCGTGATCAAAATTGAAACGACTGCTACCGTTAAAACGCTTTGTCCGCAAGCCAGTCCCATCGCCATAGGTACAGAGCCGATTGCCGCCTGTACGGTAGCTTTTGGGCAATAGGCAATCATACAGAAAAGCCGCTCTTTCATATTTAAATTTGTTTTCAACAGGCACACGAAGACTCCTGCCATTCTAAACAATAGAACTGATAATATTAAAAGTATAGGTGCCCAGCCAAGTGTCAACGCATATTGCAGATCAATAACTGCCCCAACAAGCACAAATAAGAATATTTCACCAATGACCCACATCTTTGAATAATCCTTTGATAATAGGCGAGCGTTGCCCTCGCTTTTCTTCTGAAGAGCAGCTCCCATGCTCATCACACCGATCAGTGATGCAAACGGTAAATGACTTATGTCTTCAAAAGATACCATAAGAAGTGAACAACCTAATACAAGTATAATTTTCATCATACGATTCAAATCCCATTTTTCTAGGATCCATGCAATAAGCAATCCTATAAGCATGCCACCTAAAATACCTGTAATAATTGAAACAGGCACATTTAGTAAATGATTCCAAGTAAAAGGAGACTCACTCGCCAATGATGTAAATGAAGTAAACAGGGCAATCACAAAAACATCATCAACACTCGCTCCTGCCATGATCAATTGCGGAATACCTTTTTTTGTTCCGGCTTTCTCTTCCATCAGCTTCAGCATCTTTGGTACGACAACGGCCGGTGATACGGCTGCGATCACGCTTCCTAAAATCAATGAATCTAAAAGATTCATTCCTAAAAATATAGGTGCCAAGACAACCATGCCCAAGATCTCAAAACATGCCGGTACAAAACACATCAAAAAGGCTGGGCGACCTACTTTCTTTAAATCTTCAATACTTAAATTTAAACCGGCACGTGTCAAAATAATGATCAAAGCAATTTTTCGTATATCTGCCGATATATTTAGAATTGAGTCATCCAGAAGACCAAACATGGAGGGTCCTAATAAGATTCCACATAAAAGCATACCAATCAAGGACGGTAAACCTAGTTTTTTAAACAACTCCCCAAAAATCATCCCCATGATCAATATCAAAGCAATACTAAACAGCATATTCACACCCCCATAAAAAAAGCTGATGAGCTGTATGAAAAAAACATACAGATGTCATCAGCGTAATTGCGGTTTAGGCAAAAGCCAAGGGAGAACATCATTCCCATGGATACTCTAACACAATCACCTCATTTCTTCAACATCAATTTTTTTGTATGAATAAAAAAATCAAAATATTTTTAAAGAAAAGTGGGAATTTTGATCTTTTAGTGGATATATAATAGTAGGAAGACATAAAATCAAATACAATTAGGCATTACTTTAAGTATGTAAGTCCTACGGCTTGTGAGGCTGGTTGGCACCTAAGTTTATTAGACCTGTACTTTCATTTATGGGTAAGGAAATGATAGACTGTACGATAAAAACTGATTGAAGTATGCATATGGAAACCCTCCAAAAACATGACATGGCTATTAAGTACGAAGAAGCAAGATTGTTACCCGAAAACCTGCCTCACAGCCATATGATAAATGATGTCTTCTACTTTTAAGATTTGGGCATTACTTTAAGTATGTAAGTCCCATGGGTTGTGAGGTAAAAATCACCTGATCTACAGGCTTTCGATTGCAGGAAGGTGATGGTGTGTATGGTGGATATATTCAGAGAACTACGCTTATTGATTCATGCAATGAGGCGTTTTCTTGAAAGTATCGATAAACTACTAAACAAAAAAGGAAGTAGTTTCCACCCAAACTACCTCACAGCCATATTATAAAAAATCCTATAAGAATTTTCAATCTAAAATATCAGTTTTTTAATCTGGGCAATACTTTAAGTATATAAGTCCCTGGGCTGTGAGATAGATAAAAATCACCTGATCTACAGGTTTTCGATTGCAGGAAGGTGATGGTGTATATGGTGGATATATTTAGAGAACTGCGCTTATTGATTCATGCGATAAGACGACTTCTTGAAAGTATGATAAAACTATTGAGCATAAAAAAAGCGAGATAGTCTACCACAACCTACCTCACAACCTCATTATAGAAGAGTTTTAGGAAATAAGCAAGAGGCATTAGGTCTTTCAAAAATCCATAACACCTACCTATGTAAGTCCTCGTCCTTACTTAAGTTGTTTGATCCATCAAATGGTTCATTGCTTCATATTTTACATTACGCACATTCACTCTCTCTTTGTTTTTATAAAAGTGCAACAGCCCATATCACTCACTTTCTTAAATCCTATTTTCTCATAAAATCCAACATTATCTTCATCACTCAATAAAACAATCTGGTAAACATTTTGATATTTTTCAAATATCGCATTTATCAATGCTGTCCCAATCCCCTTTTTTTGATAATCAGGATGTACGATCAAATCTTGTATATAAACAATTGAATATCCATCACCTACGACACGAATGATACCTGCTAATTTTTCTTCCACATAGGCACTCATAATGCATAAAGAATGCTGGTAAGCATTTTTAAGCATGACCGGGGTCATGTGTATAATTTTCCCATCCAACACTTTTATATAATGAAAACATCATTATCAATCTTTCTCTGCAATAAAATGATTTTACCACTATCCTTTTATCCTATTTATGTGTAAAATAAGCTTTGTGTAAATTAAAAGGAGAATTTATGATTCAATTAGTAGTATGCGATTTAGATGAAACACTGTTGACCAGTGATAAAAAAATAACTGAAAAGGATAATTCAGCCATCCAAAAAGCAAGAGCTAAAGGAGTTAAATTCGTTTGTGCAACAGGTCGAGGTTATTCCTACATTGATGATATATTAATGACATTAGATGTCTATCATAAAGAAAATGAATATGTCATTTCAAACAACGGGGCTATTATTACCGAAAATAAAGATAATGATGAGCTTTCGTTTCATAAGCTTTCTAATACGATTGCTTTTCAGATCATTGAACTGGGATTCAGATTAAAACTTTGTGTACAAGTCTTTACTTCAAAAGATGTTTATTCTTTTAATACGAATGAGGATGAAAAGAAATGGCTGCTGATGTTTAAAAAGGATGCAATTCTTTGTAAGGAGAACAATTATGATTTTCTAAAAGACAAAGAAATCGTCAAAGTGATGTATCAGCATCCTGATATGAATGTTTTATTTTCATTGGAATCAAAGTTAAATGATGAAATTAAAAAAAATACGACAATTGCATACTCAAGCAATCGCTATATGGAATTTACAGCTGTCGGCATCAGCAAAGGTGCTGCCTTAAAAGAGCTCACCACAATATTGAACATACCACTAAAAGATACGCTTGCGATTGGTGATAATTATAATGATATATCAATGATTGAAACCGCAGGTATCGGTACCTGTGTCGCCAATGCCAATGATGATGTCAAAAAAGCTTGTCATTATGTTTCACCATTTACTCATGATGAGAATGCAGTTGCTGATATATTAGAAAAATTTGTATTATAAAATCCTGCATAATGCAGGATTTTTTATGATTATATGCTATACGGCATGTTCCTTTAAAAAGTCAGTATTGAAAATATTTTTATCACTCTGACTGTCATATACACAACGTCCTTGTGAATAAGTGTAGAAAAGCCGGAACTGATCATCAACTACAATAAGATCCGCATCTTTTCCTTCTTCAATACTTCCCTTATCATTTGCACCATAAACCATAGCCGGATTCTTTGAGCACATCAGCAATACTTTTTCCAAAGGTAATCCTATATTTTGAACCAGATTTTTCACACTTGAAAGCACTGGTAAAGTCGATCCGCATAAACGACCGGTATCGCTTAAACAATAACCTTTTTCATCAATGGTAACGATCAGCTCATCACCATTACCCATTGCCATGCGATAGCTTCCAATAGGTGCTCCAGACATCGGTACATTATCAGATACCATCATAAACTTATGATAAGCATCATTTTTCATACGTAACATCAATCGGATCATCTCATTGGATACATGCAGACCATCACATATCAATTCATTAAAAACTTCATCACTTAACATACAGGCACCTAACCCACCCATGCGACGATGATGAATTCCAGACATAACATTTGCCGTATGCGTCGTTACAGTAATACCCCATGAAAAAGATCTCATTGCTTCCTCATAATTACAATTACTATGTGCAAATGCACATCTTACATGACGACTTGTCAGATATTCAATAGCTTCTTTGGCTAATGGTAATTCCGGAGCCAAGGCTACCAGCTTCAGCATTCCTTCTGATTCATCGATCATTTTTTGGATATAAGCCAGATCAATATCCGGATGACCTGTATCGATTCCTTTCTCACCTACGCGATTTAAATAAGGGCCTTCGCTATGAATACCGATAGGCTGGGCACCATCCACTTCTTCTTTTGCTATCTTTGCAATTGCTTTAAAATAAGGCAATTCAGCTGTTGGTAAACAACTCGTAACACCTTGCGATGCCAATCCTTTCAAATAACCCCGAACCGTCTTTTCAGTATCCTGGCATTCACCCATCAAACCATATCCCATCGTTCCGTGATTATGTGTATCGATAATTCCTGGTAAGATCATCTTATCCTGAACATCAAGATCACATGTCACATTGGCATTTTTCGATAATATCTCTTTAATCTTTCCATTTTGAATATGTAAGATACCTTCTATACAACCCGCAGGCGTATAGATCCTATTGGAATGAATATACATAAAACCTCCTATTTTAAATCTTTATATGATATCAATTCAATATGATTATCCTCGATCCATTTCTTGAAATCTTCTGATAACAGCATTTCCAGATCACGACATCTTTCAAGTGAAAGTGTTGTCAATGATAATAGTTCTGCATCGACATAGCCCGGATGACCACCAACAAATGCATAATCACAGCTTAAAAGATAATCACTATTATCCAATACATTCTTCAATGGCTGTTTATTCAACTGATCGATTGCATTAAATTCCTTTTTCACCTTTGATACTTCTTTTGGCATAGTCAAAACACTTCCAAAATGGTATTTTTCCCATAGATCCATGGAATAAGGAATACCTGTTTCCTGACTGATTACCTGAATCGCTTCATTGTAATGTTCATGACCTAAAGAATGAGCATGCAAATAAGAAGGTTTTCTTCCACACAACTCAACAAAACGATCATACTGGGCTTTCAACTCTTTATATACTTCATCATATGGAAACATTTCTCTTCTTCCTTTTTCACTTTGAAAACATGGATCTTTGAGTCTTTCCTTCGAACGAATAAATTCCCCATTACCATCAACAAGATGAGGGGCCTCAGCAGGATCGCTTACCGGTGGTCCTGATACTATATTAAAATCAATACCGAAGCAAAAATCCGGTCTTTCTTTTACAAAAGTCGCAGCCCATGGTGCGATTGGCATATTTGTAAACATTCCTGTTGCGGTAATGATCCCATGATCGATCGCCTCAATAATTCCATAAGTCACACCTTTGGTAAATCCATAATCATCACCCTGTACTAATAATTTCATGAATCCTCCTCTATTAAACTTTTATATAATATCTCATAAATCATATTGACCTGTTCCATACTGATACGGTCATCTTTTTTTGTATCTACATAAAATTCATCATGATCCGCAGAAACAAGCAGATATGCATAAGGCATCAGACGTAAAACATTATCACAAGCTTCTGTCTTATCATATTTAACTGTCTGGAAATGATCTTTAAAACATGACTCTTTCTGAAGAGTGGCACATACGATTTTTTCACCTTTTGCCAGGGAATCTAAAATGATCACTTTCTTCTTTGAAAGGTCATGATCCTGAAGCAATTCTTTATAACCTTCATAAGAAGATACGGCATGATCCAAAAATACAAAAGCTGTTTTCCTTGGTTTTTCTTTCATCAGTTTATACATAATTGCGACAGAAGCGCTATTGCGATTCATATTCACCTTAGAAGCTTTATTTATAGACATATAGATCAACATCAAAGCAAAAACTCCCAGCATTAATACATATCCTATCTTCGTTGAAGTCGCTAACTGGTTCCAGCTAAATAAAAGCATCACTGTAATCACACAGGCAAGTATTAAAAGAATCAGATGTATCAAAAATTCCAATGTCTGGATCTGCTGATTTTTCTTTGAATGAAGCGGATAATAACGTGAAGCTGCAAAAAAGTTTCTCTGTGGTGTATCATAAGCTGTCATAAAAACAGTATCTGCATGTTGTAAGTCACCAATGATCAGATTGGTACATTCAAAAAAACGTGTTTTCATTTTTTCGCTTCGATAAGCAAGATTCAATTTTTTCGCATCTTCGATCATCATATCTATAAATGCCGTTTTTTGATTCCTGTTATAGCGAATAGGAATCATGATCGCATAACGCAATAATTCTTCTTTCATATTCATTTACGCAAAGCATTAAAATTCACGAGTTCAATATCATGTGCTTTGATCCATTCTCTGACTTGTGGGCTCGTTAAGACCTGTAAATCGCGACATCGCTGAATTGTCAGTGAAGTATGATCTAAGACATAGGCATCTAAATATCCCGGATGGAAGTGCATGACATTATATTCATAAGGACTTTCAAGAAGACCATAACCATTGCTATTAATGAAATCTTCAACTTTCTGTCCTTGTGGACTTTGTATCGCATTGATATAAAATTCACCTTTTTCACCATACACAAGTTCATGTGCATAATAAAAATCATCATTTTCTTCTTTCGTCGTCATACAGTGTAAATGATATTCTTCACTAACTTCATTAAAGGCTTTTTCAATATTTGGAGTAATTACTGAATGTCCCTCAAAATGAATTGGATATTCTCCTACCAGTTCCTTAAAACGGTTTAATTGCGCAATCGTTTCTTTTTTCGCATCTTCATAAGAAACAACTACCGTTCCTTTACATTTCGCCGCAGCATTAAAGCCAACCGGAGCCCATTGATAGGAGCGATAAAATTCACCCGTGTCATCAACCATTGACGGCACTTCTTCAGCTTTTGAAACAGGAAAGCCCTGTACAAAATTGGTATGCTGAGCCAGACAAAGACCAGGATATTCTTTTGCCAGATCAACGGCATGTTTGGCTGCTACCATATTGCTCATCAAAGATGCAACAGTTACGATACCTTCCTTATAAGCTTTAATCACACCATAGTTATAAGCTTCTGAAAAACCAAAATCATCTGCTACTACAATCAGTTTCTTTTTCATTTGAACCTCCATTTAAAACAAGACAGGAAGAAATGAAGAAAATTCAACGATTCTTCTTTTCTTCCTGTTCATACGCTTATTTCACTAGAATAATCCGATAAGTGCTCCCACTAAACCAATCACTAACGTGATAACGATAAGCCATGTAGGACGTACACCTTTGCGAATCAATGATACATACCAGAATAAGAGGCAAACACCTAAAAGTCCCGGGAAAATGGAATTGATTACATCACCGATAACAACAGATGTATCACCAATATTTAGCGTTAATGCCAAAGGTACGCTGACCATAGAAGCTGTCATGGCGCCTACCATGATAATACCTAAAATAGAAGCAGCTTTTGTAAAGGATGCCATCAAGCCTGAATTAAATACCATTTCAATGAATGAAGTACCATACGTATAACCCATTCTTACAAAAATGAATTTAAGGATCGACTGTGGAACACCATAAATCAAGATAAAGAGAACCGTACCTAAGATATTTCCCTGTGAACACAGACCAATACCTACACCGGCAGCAATGATACGCAAACAGTTGAAGAACAGTGAATCAAACATTCCCGCAGTAGGACCCATCAAAGCAGCTTTGATACTTTCGATCGTTTGTCCATCTACAGAATTATTTTCTTTATGTTCCTTTTCCATTGCCCATACCAGACCAGCTATAAATGAGAATGGAACCGCATGGGTATTAAAGAATTGCTGACTTCTTGCATATGCTTCTTTTTTACCTTCAGGATCATCTTTATAAATTTCTTCCAAAGCAGGGGCCAACGTATATGTCATACCATTAGCTTCCATCTGAACCATGTTTACTGCCATAAAAACAAAATGAGAACGCAATTGTACTTTTCTTAATATTTTTTTCTCTTCAGCTGATAATACTACCTTTTCCATTAGAAGAAATCCTCCTCATCATTATTTGCACTGACATTTCCTTCACTTACAAGTTTCGTAATCTTATTTTCCAGATCAAGCGAACGCTTTTCCTGTAAAAACAACGTTGCCGCAACAATAGCTCCTAAAATTGCAATAGCCAGCGTATCCATTGATAAGTAAGCCACTAAAACATAGCCTGCAAAGAAGAAATAACCAATTTCCTTTGACCAGATCATAGCCGTTAAGATTGCAAATCCTACAGCCAGCATCACATGGAGCTTGCAGCACTTAAACCTGTCATTACCCATGCCGGTAATGAAGCAATAAGATTCTCTAAACCTTCTACACCATAAGCAATTGCAAAAAACATGACAATTGATGGAATCATCGGGAAAAGAATATTAGCAATTTGTGCAACAATTTCAAATTTTTTTATATTTCCGCTAGTAGCCAGTTTCTTAAATAATGGCGCAAATGCAGCCTTTACAGGACTAAATAAATTATTAATGGAAATCATAATTGTGCCAATTGGTAAAGATAATGATATCGCTGTTTCCATATCAGCATTAGTTAATATTGTAAATGCGACAGCAATGATCGTTCCAGTAGCTGCATCCGCAGGGAGTGATCCTCCAATAGCAGAAATACCCATAAATACCGATTCCAAAGAAGCACCCATGATGATTCCTGTCTGAGGATCTCCCATCACAAGACCGGCAATTGGTGCAACAACAATTGGGCGAACAAGACACTGCCATGAAAGAATATAAGTATCTAACACATGAACAACCCAATAGACAAACGCAAGCTTAAAAGCAACTTCAACCATATCTTTTCCTCCTTTTTTGCTTTATTTAAATATCTTGGATATTGGCTCAGGAACATCATCTGGCACAACCTGGATATTACATTCAATACCCTTTTTAATAATTTCCCTGAATATATCAGCTTCTTCATCTGTACAGTACAATGTTGTCGTATATTTCTTTCTTACTGTTCCAGCCCCCTCGCTGATTCTTCCGTAATTACCAATATTCAGTCGCGTAACGCCTTCCACATTGTTCACAATTTCTAATAGATCTTTAGGATTTGCGACAATGATCAATATATCGTGATTAGCAGCCTTCGGATTTTTCATCAGTTCGATCACACCTGCTACACTTTTAATGGCTACCTTACATGTTCCTGGAGCTGCCATCATCAAAGACTTCTTCACGATATCGTTGCTAGCTGCCGCATCATTGGCAACAATGATCCGATCGACATTTAAAATACGTGACCATTTGATAACGATCTGTCCGTGGATCATACGCTCATCTAAACGAACCATTTTAATCATGCTCTCACCTCACTTTCTATAAAAAATCTTCATCTTCATCAGCTTCTTCCGTATTCAGTTCAACTAAACACATCATTTCTCTGCTCTGGGCTACGAGATTCGCTAATGATTCTTTCGTGACTTCTTCCTGCATCACGATTTCTAATAAAAATGCCAGATTAATTCCTGCAACCAGATACGTATTCTTTTTTGTCAGATATGTGTACATCGTCGAATTAACACTACCTCCATACAAATCTGACAATAATACGACCGTATCCTCATCAGTCACTGTTTCATAAAACTCATCAAGCTTTTGTTTCACTGATTGCTCATCTACATAAGCATCAAATACTGTCAGCTTTGAAGATTCTCCGGCTAATATATCCAAAGAACTTTTCATTCCACTAGCCAAATGGCCATGAGATGATAGAAAGATCTTCAGCATCACTTTCACCTCCTGCATCTATACAATACCATTTTTTCCAAAAATAAGTTTGTATTGTTTGTAATGCTTTAAAATGCAAAAATGAAAAATGCACCCTTTTGAGTGCATTTTCCTATCGGCGCCACCAGTTGAATTCCTGTTGGATCGCCATATTGAATATATGATTTAAACATCTTACTTTGTTTTCATATAGATCCTGAATCAATTGAGAATCATTCATCAGATAATTTAAAACACAATTGGATAATTTCATATCATTAACACTTATATCAGGGTCTATCGAAACCACTATAATATAATTGATATGCTGATTTTCCCATAAGCTCTTTTTGCTCGTTTTAAAGATTTCAATAAACTCTTTTTGTGTATAGTCATAATTACAAAATAAGACAACGATTTGATTTTTATTATCTAAATGAGAATATATCTTTTCTTTATCTTGCCAATCTTTAACTTGTTTTAATGGATCCTGACACAAAAGATGTGCGACACCATCAAAAGCTTCCTCTTTTCCAAGAACCGTGAAAGCAATATGCGTATTGGTAAATTTTACGATCTCCTCCATTCTTACGGTAGTAAATCCAAACTTAAATACATGATGGAATAAATAAGTGTGATCGTGTTTTTGATTAAAAGGGCGGTAAGGTGTGTAAGGAAGTGGATAATTATTCTCATAAAATTCTGTATCACAAATCACTAAATCATAATTCTCGAAATTAATTCTCCTAAGCTCATATTGATCAAAAATATCTACACATGAAATATAATTACTGTAACTGGATAATAGTTCTTCACTCATATGTTTTGCGATGATCAACCCACATACGGAAACACAGGCTAAACGTTGTTTTTGATAACTATACTTGATTCTTTGAAACATATATTCAAAGATGTTCGCAAATATCGTTACATAAAAATCATTGGTTTCAACTTGTAAAATGTTTTGAATATGATAAAGCAAGTTACGGGAAATTTCATTTGCAATCGGTGTAATATCTTCACTCACCGTTTCGACATAAGTAATAAGCTGGATCCTTCCTGACATTTTATAATGCTTCATCAAAACAATATTCATCAACACCGATATCAAGTCATTACGAAACAATTTATATAATTCTAACGCAAAAAGATTTTTACCAATCGTAGCCTGCATTCTTTTTTCAGCCTCATATAAAACACTTGTACTTTCTTCTAAAACTTTATAAAGCAACGGACTGAACGCATCTATTTTATTGATATTATAATCCCGATAAACAAGAAGTAATTTTGCAAAATGAATGATCTCATTTTCTGGTGGTTGTACCCATTTTTGAATGAGCGGATCTTTGAAAATATTTTTACTTAATGTATATTCATAGGTCTGTTTGATCTCTTCAGTTTCCTTCTCTTCTATATCCACATGATATCCCTTAGATATCCGGTCTTTTAGAAGCATGATATAAGTAGCCAATTTTTTAGTATTAACATCCTTAATTGATATTTTGCTTTCACGTAAAATTTTTAGAAAAGCATGTCGTAAATCAATGTAATTCTGTTTATTTTCATAAAACATTTTTTTAAATTTAGTAACAGTAAAGATTGCTGATGCTTTCAAAATATAATCCTGATTCGGCTGATTATAAAACGCTTCTACCATACATGCACGTAAATTGGCTTCTTTTCCTGATAATGAATAACCGACGACAGCCTCCGATTTTACTTCAATATCACAAGAATTAAAATAATCTTTTACCCATCTCATGACTTCTTGAAATGAATAATATGAATAATGAACACGATTTGCTATTTCGTCCAGCGTAATATTTTTTTCACTAAGCAATGTTTGAATTACAAATATCCTTTTATTAAACTCTCTCATATCATTAAAACGATAGATGAATATCAAACGATTTGTATATTTTACATAATTAATAAATTCACGTGCATCTAACGCATTCAAATAATAACCCTTTTTTTGTACTGACTTAATATTTGCGATATGCTCATCACTTAATTTTTTATCTAAAACTTTTATTTCTGATTTTACGGTTCTGACTGAACAAGAAGCATATTGAGCTAATTGTTCACTTGAAATCGGATTTTCTAAAGAGGCACTTATAAGATGATAGCATATGTATAACTGACGCGTACTTTCATATTTCATATTCCTATTTTCCTTTATTGTTATTTATTTATCCCATATTTATTAACTACGAAAAATTATACTCAATATATTAAGCATAGTCAATTGATTGAGTAGGCTAAAATATTACTATGCGTATCATATGGAGGGATAAATCAATGATTTCATACGATCCTTTTTATCAAACATTATTTAAACAAGGACGAACAGAATATGATCTGATATTTCATCATGGTATATCCAGTAATACCCTCTATCGCATGAAACAGGGAAAGCCTATTACAACAACAACCCTAGATACCTTATGCTTTGTTTTGAATTGTAATGTATCTGATATTATCAATTATATTCCTGATGAAACAAATGATATATCTGTGAAAATAACTAAAATAAATGATAATCATTAAATTAAATAAGAAAAATACGATTCTCTTTTCCAAATAATATGTTTGGTCAAGAGAATCGTTTATTTTATCCGTTTTTAATACGAATTCTATTCAACGCACGTTGTAAAGATACCTCAGCTCTTCGTATCGATGTATCAGCATCTTTCCTTTCAAGCCTTTTCCTTGCACGTTCAGCACTTTTCTTTGCGCGCTCCAAATCAATTTCTTCTTTACCTTCGATCGCATCCACCAATATATATGCCTGATTTTTATTGAAGTGAAGAATACCGCTGGATATCGCAAATTCCTTTTCATTTCCATCAACTGTCAAGGTCAGCCTTGAAATTTCAAGCATCGCAACAAGAGGCATATGATTAGGTAATAAGGTACATTCTCCATAGGCTGTATGTGCATGAAGCTTACTGGCTTCAAATGTATTATAACGTCCATTAGGCGTTACGATTTTCACCTGAATCATATCATTCACCTAAGCTTTTTGCTTTTTCTACAACTTCTTCAATAGAACCGACAAACATAAATGCCGCTTCCGGATAATCATCATACTCACCATTCAGCAGGGCTTTAAAAGAACGAACCGTATCCTCTTTGGTAACGTATCTTCCCTGCATTCCCGTAAACTGCTCACCTGCAAAGAATGGCTGGGATAAGAAATTACGTACACGACGTGCACGATTTACAATTTGCTTGTCTTCTTCGCTCAATTCATCCATGCCTAATATTGCTATGATATCCTGAAGCTCCTTATATTTCTGCAGCAGCTCTTGAACACCTCTTGCTACCTCATAATGCTCTTCACCTACGATCAGCGGATCAAGCATCCTGCTCGTAGAATCCAATCCGTCCACAGCCGGATAGATACCTAAAGCGGCAATCGAACGATCCAAGACGGTCTTCGCATCCAAATGACTAAAGGCCGTCGCAGGTGCCGGGTCAGTTAAATCATCAGCTGGTACATAGATAGCCTGTACAGAAGTAATCGAACCATTTTTTGTTGATGTGATCCTTTCCTGTAACTGTCCCATTTCTGTGGCCAGGGTCGGCTGATAACCAACAGCACTTGGCATTCTTCCCAAAAGAGCGCTCACTTCACTTCCGGCCTGGGTAAAGCGGAAGATATTATCAATAAACAAAAGAACATCCTGATGATTGACATCACGATAATATTCAGCCATCGTCAGTGCACTTAGCCCTACGCGCATTCTTGCTCCCGGAGATTCATTCATCTGTCCATAAACTAAAACCGTTTTATCCAAAACACCGGAATCCTTCATTTCATGATACAGATCATTTCCTTCACGAGTCCGTTCACCGACACCGGCAACTACCGATAAACCGCCATGCTTAATAGCAATATTATGAATCAGCTCCTGAATCAGGACGGTCTTGCCAACTCCGGCTCCTCCAAAAAGACCAATCTTGCCGCCTTTCGGGTATGGACACAGCAAATCGATCACTTTAATGCCTGTTTCGAATATTTCGGCTGTTGTCTGCTGTTCATCAAAACTTGGTGCTGGGCGATGGATCGGCATTTTCTTCACCGTTTCAGGTAAAGGTTCTCCCTCATCGATCACCTCACCTAATACATTGAACATTCTTCCTAATACTTCTTCACCAACCGGAACACTGATAGGAGCACCCGTATCGATCGCATCCATGCCTCTGACCAAACCATCGGTTCCGCCCATGGCAATACAGCGTACCCGATCATCACCGATATGCTGGGCTACTTCAACCACCAGTCTTGAAGAAGTATGTGTGTTTTCGATTTCAATTGCATTTAAAAGCGATGGCAGATGTCCCTCAAAATGAATATCAACGACAGGACCGATTACCTGAACGATTTTTCCAATATTTTTTGTCATAACGGCTCCTTTCCCTAAGTAGCACTGCCTGCGACGATTTCAGTAATTTCTTGTGTAATTGCTGCCTGCCGTGCCTGATTATACTGTAAAGTCAACGTATCCTTTAATTCCTGAGCATTATCTGACGCATTTTCCATGGATATCCTTCTGCTTGCCTGTTCACTGGTTTTTGTTTCCAGATAATAACTATAAAGAATGCTTTTCACTGCCATAGGAATAAGCTTTTCAAGAATTTCTTCTTCTTCCGGTTCAAAGATCGTATCGATCCTGTTCCCTTCCCTTTTCTTTTCCTCCACCGGAAGGATCTTCATCTTATGGGGAACAAAAGTCATTGGATTTTTAAATTCTGTATATATGACATGAATCGAGCTTACTTCATTATTCAGATACTTCTCCAACAATTGTTCCGCCAAAGAAGCGATATCTGAATAACAGTCATCTTCCAGCTGCACAAGTGTTTGCGTTACATGATAATTTTTATTTTTGATCCATCCCGCTCCGCGAGCACCTAACATGATAATTTCTTCATCTGACAAACATTCATTTTCTATCAGTTTAAATATATTGGCATTGAAGCTTCCGCATAAGCCCATATCACTCGTATAAATTATCGTGCACGGATGAGCGTCCTCTCTTTTTTTCAAATAAGGATGATCATTGTTATCCAGATCAGCAAGGATACTGTCTAACAGCTCCTTAAGCTCATTCGCATATTCTTTATTTTTGCTCATCCGCTCTTTTTGACGCTGATACTTGCTGGCAGCAACCAGCTGCATTGCTTTGGTAATCTTCTTCGTAGACTCGATCGAGCGAATTCTATTTTTAATAGCTAATTGTGAACCACTCATGATCACGCCTCAATTTCTGAAATAAAATCAGCAGTAAATGTATTAAGAACCTCTTTGATCATTCCATTCAGCTGATCATCAATTGATTCTTTATCAACGATTTCTTTTAAGATTTCCGGATGACGATCCTTCATCATTTTAAACATTTCTTTTTCATAACGATGTACATCTTTCACATCGATCTTCTTTAAATACCCATATTTAGCGGCAAATAATGATAAGATCTGTTCCTCAAGCGGCATCGGTTCATACTGTGGCTGCTTCAAAAGCTCCGTAAGCTTGATACCATGTTCCAGAATCTTTTTTGTCGAATCATCCAGATCGCTGCCAAATTTAGAAAAGGCCTGCATTTCATGATATTGAGCCAATTCAAGCTTCAGCGATCCGCTCACCTGTTTCATCGCTTTAACCTGGGCACTTCCACCGACACGCGATACTGATAGCCCGCTATCCACTGCCGGACGGATTCCTTCATTGAATAATTCGCTTTGCAGGAAGATCTGTCCATCTGTAATGGAGATGACATTGGTCGGAATATATGCCGAGATATCTCCTGCCTGCGTTTCAATGATCGGTAAGGCCGTCATAGACCCTGAACCATATTCATCGCTCATTTTAGCGGCTCTTTCAAGCAGCCTTGAATGAAGATAGAAAACATCTCCCGGATAAGCTTCTCTTCCCGGAGGACGCTTCAATAATAAAGATAATGTACGATAAGCGATCGCATGCTTGCTTAGATCATCATAAACGATGAGCACATCCTTCCCCTGCTCCATCCATTCCTCACCCATAGCACATCCGCTATAAGGCGCAATATACTGCAAAGGTGCCAATTCACTGGCTGTTGCACTGACGATCGTCGTATATTCAAGAGCCCCATGTTGTCTTAATTTTTCAACGATTTGCGCAACTGTGCTTGCTTTCTGTCCGATCGCTACATAAATACATTTTACATTCTTTCCCTTTTGATTCAAGATCGTATCGATTGCAATCGCTGTTTTCCCTGTTTGACGATCGCCGATGATCAGCTCCCGCTGTCCTTTGCCAATCGGAATCATTGAATCAATGATCTTAAGACCGGTCTGTAAAGGCTGATGAACTGATTTACGAGTCATGACACCTGGTGCTACACGCTCAATCGGTCTTGTTTTATCTGTATGAATCGCTTCTTTTCCATCAATCGGCTGTCCTAAAGCATTTACGACACGCCCAAGCAATGCATCACCTACCGGTACTTCCACGATCTTTCCGGTACGTTTCACGATATCACCCTCACTGATCAAGGTATCGCTTCCCATCAGAACCGCTCCGACATGGTCTTCTTCAAGATTAAGCACCATGCCATAGACTTCATGAGGGAACAACAGCAGCTCACCGGCCATCGCATGACTCAAGCCGTGAATCAAAGCAATGCCATCACCCACAGTTATGACACTACCCGTTTCACTTTCTTCTAATTGATCATCATAATGTAAGATCTGATCCTTAATGATCTTACTGATTTCTTCTACTTTTATGCTCATGTGTTCACCTCACCTTATTGATGCTGCTTTCATCTTCTTTAATCTATTGACTGCAGTATTGTCTAAAACCTCATCTTGAATGATGACTTTGATACCGGCCAGTAAAGAAGGATCGATCTTGTATTCACATTCAATGGAACATTTATACTTCTTTTCCAGCTTCTTCTTCAGCCTACTTTTTTCATCTTCATTTAATTCACCGGCACTATACACCATAGCCTGTATGATATTAAAATGATCGATATAGATCTGATCAAATTCATCACAGATCGCATGAATATAACGAAAACGGTTCTTATCGATCAAAACCTTAAGAAAATGAATCAATACAGGATCTAAATAATCCTCATACACCTTATCAATACATGCTTTCTTTTCCTGCTTGCTGATTTTTGGATGACATAAAAGCTGAATGAATTTCTCATCCGAGGTCTTTTTAATATCACGCATGATCAAACGATATTCATCACATTTGTCATTATCCTGTGCTATCTCAAATAAAGCCATTGCATATGCCTTTGCCACTGCATCCACCATAACTATTTATCCTCTTCGATAAACGCTTCGACATAGTTTTTCTGCGTTTCCTCATCAATTTCTTTTTCAAGTATCTTTTGAGCCGCCATAAACGCAACCTCTGTAATTTCCTCTTGAATTTTTTTCTTGGCATGATGCATTTCTGTTTCAATATCCTGTTGAGCTTTTTCCAGCTTCATCTTCGCATCAAGCCGGGCCTTCTCAACGATCTGATCTCTTTGTACATTTGCCTCTTCTCTTGCTTTATCTAAGATTGCATTTGCCTCATCTTTCGCATTTTTCAACTGCTGTGCATACTTCTGCTTATATGCTTCAGCCTCCTGCTCGCTCTTTTTAGCGCGATCCAATTCATCCTGAATCAGTTTTTTACGCTTATCCAAATATTCCAGTACATAGCGCCAAAAGTATTTCTTTGCAATCAGGCAAATCAAAAGAGTCGATATTAAAATGAGGATCATATCTGAGAAATTAAGCCGAAGATAATTTTCTATATTAATATTCATGATATCCTCACCGGCTGCTTATGCCTTTAAGAAAATAAGCAGTAAGGCAATGATCAACGCATAAATACCTGTTGTTTCTGATAACGCAATACCTAAGACCATCATATTACGGATCTTACCTTCTGCATCCGGGTTGCGTCCTACAGCTTCGCAAGCTTTGCTAGCTGCGATACCTTCACCGATTCCCGGCCCAAGTCCGGCAACCATGGCAATACCGGCACCTAAAACAGCCATACCGGCTACGAAATACTGATTAAATTCTCCCATCTTTTTTACCTCCTGTCGATGTGGTTACTCTTCCCCTAATTCCTGACCGAGGAAGAATGTTGCGATTGTAAAAAATATATACGTTTGAATAAATCCTGCAAATATATCAAAATATGCATGCAGGAAGGGCGTAACTGCAAGCAAGACGATGCCTAAACCATTTAAAATTGAATTTAACGCACTAAACAGTGAATATACAAGCCCCATAATGATCGTACCGCCTAAAAGATTTCCAAATAAGCGCAGGGAAAGCGATAAAGGCAATGTAAAATCTCCCAAAACATTTAATGGAAATAACGGCCAAAGCGGTTCACACCAGCCTTTGATTTTTCCCATAAGACCCTTTTCCTTTAAGCTTGTTGTCTGAATGATCAGCCACATGGTCAATGCTAATGTCACATTTACACTTAAATTACTTGTTGGGGGCTGAACTCCTAAAAGTCCGCTTAGATTGCTCATCAGCATCAAAATCATACAGGTTCCATAGAACCATAAATATTTTCTCGTATTCTTCCCAAGCGAATTTCCAACAATAAAGGTCAATAATCCCACTATCTGTTCAAAGACAAGTACCATGCCACCAGGCGCCTTGCTGATATCTGCTTTCTTAAATTTTCTTCCAGCTGCGACCAGCATAATACCTGCTGCTAAACAGATACCAAGCCAAACCAGCACACTGGTATGGATCGCTAATTCAAAGCCTGCCAAATGAATTACAATCCCATCGAAAGTTTCATACAAATTATCACCTCCCGCCATCGCGTATCGAATAAATGTAAACGCTTACTTTATGGCATATAAAACCTGCTAATATCCCTAACAGGTTAGCCCCCATATAATAGCTTAAAACAAACATACAGCCATAAAAGAAATATCTTAACATATAACTGAAAAAAGCAGAACGCATGCTACCTGTTTCCTGTACACGGAAGCCCCACTGAACGATCATATTAAAACCAATAAGACCGATCATACATCCGAGTCCGATTCCAATTGCAACGCTCTTATCCCAAAAAAGCAGTGACAGGAGCATGACTACAACAGTGATCCCAATTGAAAGTAAACCAACTTTTTTCAACATCCTTACTTTATTTTCCACAAGATAACTCCTTTACAAGCAGATATAAGCTCCCTAAGACAACATATAAAAGAAATAGGATCAGCAATAATGGCGACGTATTCAACAGATCATCTGCCTTCATGCCCAGCCAGATTGCCAATCCACTTCCAACAATAAGGCGGGACAGAAATCTATGAACCGCCTTAATTCCGTTCATTACTTCGTACCAAAAATACGATCACCTGCATCTCCAAGTCCCGGTACGATATATCCTACATCATTGAGCTTGTCATCTAATGCTGCCAGATAAATATCTACATCCGGATGCATATCCTCAACAGCACGAACGCCTTCCGGAACACCTACCAGACATACCAAACGGATATTACGCGCTCCCTGTTTCTTTACCATCGTAATTGCGGCATTGGCACTTCCACCGGTTGCCAGCATCGGATCGACGATCATAACGACCGCATCTTTCATGTTTTTTGGATATTTTGCGAAATATTCATGAGGCTCTAATGTTTCTTCATCACGATATAAACCAATATGAGCTACCTTTGCTGTCGGCACAAGATCCAAAATACCTGAAACCATACCCAATCCTGCTCTTAAGATCGGTACTAATACAATATCTTTTGATAAAGCTTTTGTAGTACAAGGACCCATCGGCGTTTCTACCTCGATCTTCTTAGTCGGAAAATCACGAGTGATTTCATAAGCCATAAGTCCTGCAATTTCATCAAGATTCTGTCTGAAATCCTTTGTAGACGTGTCTTTATCACGCATAATCGCCAGCTTGTGTGTAATCAACGGATGATCAAGTACTTTTAACATAATTCGTCTTCTCCTTCTTTCTGCGTTTAGTATATTCTACCATTTGTATAAGAATTTTCCAAGTAAATTCGCTGCTACCTTCATATATATCTATCAGGAATCGTAGAATAGACATGATCATTCATTTTTTTATTCATCATATCTTCATCAGATCTCTTGATTCAAAGTTACAATTATAAAAAATAAATGTGCATTGTTATTGACTTTGCCTTAGAGTGATGATAAAGTATGCATGTAACAAGCTAATAAATATCCATTCACATATGTAAATACGAGTCTGTATGTTTATTTAAAGGGTTAAAAATCGTGTTTCACATATGTTTTTTTATACCTCTAGACTTATTACAGAAATAGGAGGTACTTAACAATGAGTACAGGAACAGTTAAATGGTTCAATAGTGAAAAAGGATTTGGTTTTATTACGATGGAGGGTGCAAAAGATGTATTCGTACATTATTCATCAATTCAAAGCGACGGCTTTAAAACGCTTGAAGAAGGCGCAAAAGTGTCCTTTGATGTCGTAAAAGGAAACCAGGGAGATCAGGCAAAGAACGTCGTTCTTCTCTAATCTAATAGACATTAGAAATGCCGCAGCGTAAAAACTGCGGCTTTTTTTATTATTCAAAACGAATCGGATATTTCTCTGTACATTCAAGCACTTCTTGTTTGATTTTTGATAATTCTTCAAGATCATCTTTATGTTTGATTGCTCTTCCGATCCAATGCCCTAATTGTCTGAATTCTGCTTCTTTGAATCCACGTGTCGTCATGGCCGCACTTCCTAAACGAATCCCGCTCGTTACGAATGGTTTCTGTGTATCAAAAGGAATCGTATTTTTGTTGCAGGTAATACATACGCTATCTAACAACTTTTCCGCCTCTTTGCCGGTAACATTGAATGAAGACATGACATCAACTAAAAGAAGATGATTATCACTGCCGCCACTCACGATTCTGAACCCTTCTTCTTTTAGTGTTTCACATAATGCCTGACAGTTGCTGATGATTTGTTTCGCATATTCCTTAAATGACGGCTGCAGTGCTTCACCAAAACATACGGCCTTACCGGCAATTACATGCATCAATGGTCCACCCTGAATGCCCGGGAATAAATGTTTATCCAATTCCCTGGCATATTTTTCTTTACATAAGATGACACCACCACGAGGACCACGCAATGTTTTATGAGTCGTACTTGTTACAAAATCACTGTATGGAACCGGTGAAGGATGCAAGCCTGCCGCTACCAGTCCTGCAATATGAGCCATATCGACCATTAAATATGCGCCAACCTCATCAGCGATTTCTCTAAACTTCTTAAAATCGATGATCCTTGAATAAGCACTGGCCCCTGCCACGATCAGTTTTGGCTTTTCCTTCTTTGCGATTTCCAGTACCTCATCATAATCAATCATCTCTGTTTCCTTATTTACACCGTAGCTTACAAAACGATATAAAGTACCCGAGAAGTTCAAAGGATGGCCATGGGTAAGATGTCCTCCGCTTGAAAGATCCATGCCCAGCACCGTATCATTTGGCTCTAAAACAGTAAAATATACTGCCATATTGGCCTGACTTCCTGAATGCGGCTGGACATTCGCATGCTCTGCACCAAACAGCTCACATAAACGCTGACGGGCAATCTCTTCGACCTCATCCACATATTGACAGCCGCCATAATAACGTCGATGAGGATATCCTTCCGCATACTTATTTGTCAATACGCTTCCTACTGCTTCCAAGACATCATTTGAAACATAGTTTTCAGAAGCAATACACTCAATATTATGCAATTGACGCTGTTCTTCTTTTATGATCGCTTCTCTTATCTGCTGATCCTTCACTTTCTTCCCTCCCATTCTTTGATGATATCTTCCTGATCGATCGGTCCTTGACGAACAATTTTCAATTCATCACCTGTCGCATCGACGATCGTTGACGAAACGCTTCCTTTACATTCACCTTTGACGATCATATCAATTCGACCATCAAAATCTTTCTTCACATCATCAAAATAAACACCTGTCGGCTGTCCGGATAAATTCGCACTTGTCACCAACAGAGGCTTGCCAATACGTCTGATCATCTCTAAAATGAATGCATCATCCGGCATTCTAAGAGCAATCGTATCAAATCCGTTTGTAACCTCATCATTCACACATGCTTTTTTCTTGAGAATGATCGTAAAACCTCCGGGCATAAACGCTTCAATCAGCCTTTCTACCTTTTCATTGGTAAAGGCAACATGTTCCAGCTGCTCTTTACTTCCGATCATCATCGGAATCGGCTTTTCTTCAGGACGTCCCTTACTGAGCTTCAAACGCTTCAACGCCTCCAATTCATCATAAACAACACCCAGTCCATAAACGGTATCCGTAGGAAATGCTGCGACTCCTCCCATCTTTAAACATTCTACTGCCTGTTCGATCTCTTTTCTTTCTATAATTTTAGTTTCCATGTTTCTAGTGTATCACAAATAAAAAGAAGATTCACCGTTTATATGATTTTCATTTTTCTTTCATCAAATACTGATATCTACTCTTTTATACTGCTGTTGAGTCATATTTAATTTTTGTTGTTTTAATTTCATTGCTCGTTACTGTTTCATTTAATGCAAATTCCATAACTTCATCTCCTAATCCCAATACCCTAATATTTAAGATTTATCAATGTTAATTATCCTTATATTTAGGATATTCCTAACAATGTTATTGAAATGTTCTGATATAATCCGCATCAATACTAAGTTAGATACTTTTTATAAAATAAAGCCAAGACAGCTTTACTATATCTTGGCTTTTTATTCATCCCTTTCAAAAATAAGCGACATCGTTTCAATATCACCCGTTCCTCTTGTTTCCAAAGGTATATAACCCTTATATGACCAGCCATCCTCCACTCGTTCCTGAATGATCTTTTCAACATCTTTGAACTTATACTTCGTTCCTTTTTCAAAACCATATCCACATAATTCTGATTTAACCCGCACAAACATAAGCTTTTTCATTATCTGATCCTCCACTTTATAAATATTATAACATATTCACCCTCCAGCCCATCTTACTATATCCATTATTTTTTCATCAATATATCTTTCGGATCATATGTAATGATAACATGAAATGGATAAAACATTGCTACAATGATCGTACATACGCTCAGCCCATAAATAGAAAGAATATATTCATGATCGATCGATATCTCATACGATACATCCATTTGACTTTGATAATCCAAAAAAGAATGACTTACTCTTTCTCCTGCCTTTTTAGAGCTTACCAATGAACAGGATACGCTCAAAACAGTCACAAGCAAAAGCTCACAAAATAATTGTATCAAAATATTTCTCTTTTTTTCTCCAAGTACCAAATAGATACCGATTTCATGTATTCTCTCTTGTAATACATTGATCATGACGATGCACAAGATGATCGAGAAAGCAATGATACCCCCTATACAAAGATAATTTCCGAAATGATTCAATATCCTGATCGGCTCAGCCACAGAAAGATAGTCATCATCTGAAATGAGAAACTGTTCCTTTGGTTGCTGCATCAGCGAATCCTCCACTTGTTCAGATGCAATGACAGTTTCAGCTTCTTGTTTAAATGCTTCAAGATCATCACTGCTTTTCAAGCGAATGATGGGCACATCGATTGCCATCTGTTCTACTTCAAAAACATTTAATTCCTGTATCAGCTGATGTCTTCGCACAAATAGATCCCATAATGTTTGATTAGGGATGTACATTCTTCCTGGAACATCAGAAAAACCAACATTTACATGATCAAAAGCCTTATCTATTTTCTCAAATATACCTATAACTTTTAATGAATACTCTTCATCATAAACAACTACGCTCTCACATCGATCATTCTCATCACATATATTTTTATCAAATACTAATTTCATATGGATCGTATCACCTGCATGAATTTCTTGACCATTCACTCTAAAATCATTTGATACGATAACAACCCTTTCCCCATTCTCTAATTCTTCTTCTGTAAACTCTCTTCCCTCAATGATACGAATAATATTCTCTTTTACATCCGCCATAGGCGCATGACTCACACCATAACCATAACGAACCTGTCCATCTCTGTCATCCAGCAGCAACATATAAGAATAATTCCCATATGAAACATATGTGCTGTTTATCAATTTATGAACGATTCTTTCATATCGCTTAAAACACTCCCAATCCTGTTGAGTATCCATTGAAAAACCGGCATCATTAACTGCTTCATTTATATAGGTAGCCGTTGAACCCAACTGACTTTTCATCTCATATGCAAGCACTGATGAAACTTGTTTTAAAGAGATAGCCAGACCATATATATTGCCAAGAATAAATATGATCAAGAACAAAACGACTGTGTGACTTTTTTTTCGTGACAGATAAAGAAATGCGCGTTTTAATACTTTCATTCAATGACCTCAAAATTTTGAATATCGGTATTCAGCTTCAATACGATATCACTCTCACCTGCTATCTTCTCTGAATGTGTCACCATGATCACACACTTCTCCTGTTCATGTGCCAGCTCTTTAAAGATTTCAATGATCGTTTCGCTCGTCTTCCCATCCAGGTTCCCTGTCGGCTCATCTGCCAGGATCACCTTCACATCTGTGGAAATCGCCCGTGCGATTGCTACTCGCTGCTGCTCCCCTCCGCTTAACCGGTTGATCCTTCTTGTTGCCTTGCTCCCATCGATCCCGACACTTTCCAGTATCTCCAGCGCTCTTTCTTTCATATTTCCTTCCCAGTGATGATCACTGATCGACATCGCCACCATCACATTTTCTAAGGCATTCATATAAGGTATCAGATTATAGCTCTGAAACACGATCCCGATATCATTCCTTCGATATCGCTCATAGCCTACCTTTTCAATATTTTCACCGCAATATAAGATCTCTCCCTTTTCAGGCTTATCCAGTGCCGCTATCAAGGAAAGAAAGGTCGTCTTCCCGGATCCGCTGCTTCCCAGGATCGTATAAAACTTTCCCAGTTCAAACGACACGCTCACATCATTCAGGATGATCTTTCGTCCATCTCCATCCGGATAAGTAAAATATAAGTCTTTTGTTTCTACAATATTCATGGTGCCCCCTACATCAAATTATCATTCGGCTTTTGATTCACGATCAGCCATATAGATATCAAGCTTCCAAACAGACATTCACCCAAGATCATCAGCACACATGAAGCAAAACCACTATCATCTTGTATCACTACTTTCTTATAATCAAATCTTTCCGCAAGCCCATTAGGATCAACAACATAATCAGAATCTGTAAACTCAGTTTCATCTTCACGATCTATTTCAATAGTATGAATCACATTTGTGATGATCCATTGATTTATTCTTCTATAACTAAAACCTAAGCAAAGTATGACAAGACATCCAATCAATAATATTTCTCCGCAAAACTGCTTGATGATATTCCCTTTTTTCTCACCCAAGGATAAATATATACCGATTTCATGAGTTCTCTTTTTACTGTTCAGCCATATGAATAAGAAAACGATCATACTTATCAAAACAATTGAAATCATCATGATAAGATCTGCAAGATCACCGATTTGATTCATAGGCTCTAAGATACGTTCAGCTGTCTGTGCAGTAGAAACAAAATGATAAATATTCGAAATACTGCCAGCCTTCTTTAATTCATCTTCACAATACGCTTGAAATTCATCTAATAAAGAATAATTTTCAAGTTCAAAATAAGGTGCATAGATACCACATGGAAGAAAGTAATCATAACCCGTTACTTCCCAGCCATTCACTTCTTTTCGTATCTTCATCAGATCGTCGATCTTAAAATAATTTTCTAAATTCTTTCTGGCTTCCTTTGAATAAGATAAAACAACAGAATTTGGCACGTATATTCCATCAAAAATCATAATGTTAGTAAAATCAACTTCTTTTTTCACTTCATATTTACCAATGACAGTAAGTTCTATTTTCGGAAACTGAAAATCACCATGTAAATATTCACGTCTATCATTATAGAAAATGGTTATTTTGTCACCCAATTCAATCTCTGATCCATCCTGATATTGAAGTGTATTTCGAATGACAGCAACATTCCCTTCCATCAATTCCTCTTCTGTAAAGCTCCTTCCTTCTACAATTTCCAAATAGCCGGTTCTTTGATTTTGAAGCTGAATATTACTGCTTCCAATCAACCACGCTCCAAATCCGGAATCATCTGCATCAATCACACCGTCTACTTTCATGAGAGGTTGAAAATAAGAATAGCTGCTGTATTTTAACGTGTCACTTTGGCTGCATTTTTCAATCAATTGCTGATAATCATGAAAGATGCGATCATAATCTTCAGGCTGGCTATAATAGCCGTTTTTATTTAAGCTATTCTCCTCACCTTGAATGGTCGCAACAGCTCCAAGACTTTCTTTAAAAAGATTTTCTATCGATTTAGCACTATTTTTTAAAGACAAGCTTCCTAGTAAAACACTATTTAGTAAGAAAACCACCAGAAACAAGATCAAATATCGAAGCGGTTGTCTTATCATGCTTTTAAAAATTCTTTGATACCATTTCATAGCGGTCTCCTTTTTATTAAATTATTTTAAATTAAATTCAAAACCATAGGATTTTGTAGCAACTAAATATTTTACAGTAGTTCCTCTAGTATAATAAATATTTACCTCGCCAGTAACGTACACCGTTTTACTTGCCAAGTTAACATTCAGTTTAGGATTTCCATATGTTTCAACAACAAATGATCCTGCATAATATGGCTGAGCTTTTGCACTAAATGAATCATATGTAATATTACTACCACGAGTATGTTTTATATAATTCAAAGTTATTTTAATTCCTACACTACTAGTAGATTCACCACTATAAGAAACGCTATAATTTTGTGATTTAGTTTCTGACATTGGCTCATTTGTAACGATTACGAATGGTGTTACTTCACTTGCCTTTACATCTTGTAAGTAACCTCCTATTGGTAACAAGGCCATGGCCATAACCAAGCTTAATAATCCTGCAAATACTTTTTTCAACATATCTTATTCCCTCCTTTGTATCTGCATTTCCCTTTTCACCATTTATATAACATATTTCATGATAAAAAAAAGAACCGAAGCAAATTCGGTTACTTTTTATGCATATTCGGTATCAAAATCGTACAAATATATTTATCATTGAATGTTTCAAAAGTAATTTCACCCTTTATTTCCTGAATGATCTGTTTCATGCTGATAATACCGTAACCATGTTCATGTTGTGGTGATGCATTTTTGATAACTGTATTGAATGCTATGCTATTTATGATGATAAAGCGATAGTAAGGTTCAACATAACCAATATTAAGACTCACCTTTTTTCGCTGATCACAGTGAGTAAATGCATTGTCTAAGCCATTCGATAATAAAATATAAAGCTTTCGTTCAGAGATAGGAAGTTTTTGTACGGTAATCCCTGAATAGGTAAAATCGATGTTTTCTTTCTTAGCTCGAGTGACATAGTGATTGATAACCATATCAAGCGTATCATTTTGTGTATATGCCGGAACTTCTAATGTTTGAATATCTTCCTGATATTCAAGTAATAGTTTTAGTACCTTTTCTTTTTCATCATTTTTAACCAGTTGCGTGATTTGTGAAAAGAAATGCTTTAAATCATGTTTAAGCTTATGAATGTCCTGATGGATCATCAGTATATTTTGAACATTTTTTTCCTGCTCACTTAAGAGTTGAATTTGAAAATCTCGTTGATTTTTTCTGTTCATAAATATCACAAGAATTTCCATAAAGCTACCTATTCCTACACTTAAAAATAAGCATATACTAGATATAACCAGCTTTTGAGTGAGAGATTTGGTATTAAAATCAATGATACTATGCTGATGCTGATCCAAGCGTTCAATCATATAGTTAAAAAATATACTTGTTTGATAGTCATTTATTTTTTCTTTGATTAATTCATAATCTTTTTCACTTTGACATTCAAATATAGGAGATAAAATACCACATGGAATAAATTGTTCATATAGATCCTTATCCGGCTCAATCTGACTCATCCAAAGATCAGATATTTTCTTAATTGCTGAATCAGGCATATAAATACGATTGTTTCTTGAATATTCATAGCTTGTCGCATCATCTTCAATCCGATCATAAAAACCAATAATTTCTGCTTCTACATTCAGATCACCTCTGTAAGGTGCTTCTATCCGTATCCTATCTCCTAGTTTCAATTCATTTGAATCATTAGAAATAATTGCAACCAATTTTCCTTCATCCAATTCCTCCTGTGTAAACATCCTGCCTTCTGCCAACTCATGATTTCTTTCAAAATCATAGCGGGAGGCTCCAGTTAAATATTGTATATATCCTGCATCTACTTGCATATAATATGTAATAATACTTTTAGTAATCAAATCATTATTTGCAATGAAATCATAAAGGAATTGTACTTGATCAAATGTTTCTTCATATTCTTCTTGAGAAGGGTAGTTGGAAACTTTACTTAATGATCCTGTTCCGCCTTTTATTTCAAATTGAATCGTTGCTTCTTCATTCAGATAAATGTCGTATTCTTTTTTCTTTTCTTCTATTTGAGTATAAAAATCAAAAGATAGATATCCACTGATTCCCACAGATATGAGCGTTAAAACAAGAATAATTATTTTTAAAGTTTTCATTCGCTCACCTTCTTATTTAAATAGTTTATATAAGACTGCTTTGTTTTTTGATAGAATCGTTTGCTTATCTGTACTTTTTCATTATCTTTCATTATAAAATCTTGTTTATCTAAATATTTTACATAAGATAAATTCACTAAATAAGACTGATGACATTGAATGAATTGATTATGGTCAAATTCATGAATGATATTTTTTAAAGATTTATATTCTGATAATATTTTTTTATCGTTTAAATGGATTTCGATATGATGCCCTATCTTCTCAATATACATGATATTCCGGTATGGAATATCAAGTGTTAAATCTTTTGTACGATATTGATATTTTTGGCTGACAGATTGAAAATGCTGATCTAAACGCATTTGCGCAAAGCTCATGTCTTCTTCAAAGTGATCTTTACGCACAAAGAAAAAAACGCCAAATTTAAATGATTCAAATACAAGATCGTTTCGCTTGCTGTAAAGGATCAAAACTCCGTGGGGATGTTTCTTTCTTAAATCTCGCGCAACGTCTAAACCATTGATCTTTGGCATTTCTATATCAATCATATATAAATCATATTCATGATAAAAGGACTCATCGATATCTTGATAAGTAGTAACGCTGTATTTTAACTGACATGATGAAACATGATCAAAATAATCCTTCACCCGATTTAAATCATTCATCTCATCATCTAATACAGCTACTTTTACTTCTATCATACATATCCCCTGAATCTTATATCTATACCTCTTCTCTCCAAATATTTGCACCTAATGCTTTTAATTTACCATCTAAATTTTCATAGCCGCGATCGATATGATATATACTATGAATTTCTGTCAATCCCTGGGCAATCAGGCCGGCAATAACCAGACAAGCACCGCATCTCAAATCTGTTGCCTCTACAACAGCACCATAAAGTGGTGTCGGACCATTAATAAATGAAGAAGGATTTCGAACATCGATATCTGCTCCCATTTTATTCAGCTCATGACAATGTTTAAAGCGTTCCGGATAAATCGTTTCCGTAATGACGCTCTGTCCCCCTGCCTGTGTCAATAAAGCTGTCAAAGGCTGCTGGATGTCTGTCGCAAAGCCCGGATAAGGCAATGTCTTGACATCTACCGGCTGTAAAGCATTATTTGATTCACGGATCGTCACCGAATCAACATTGACATCCATATCGATACCAATTTCCTTCAGCTTGCTCAACAAAGCTTCCAAGTGAGTCGGAATGATATTTTCAATAGTCATCTCTTTCGCTGCCGCTGCCGCCAGAACAATATACGTAGCCGCTTCAATACGATCAGGAATGATTTCATGGAAGCATCCGCCAAGCTCCTCCACACCATCAATTGTAATCACATTGGTTCCCATTCCACGTATCTTTGCACCCATTCGATTTAAAAGTGTCGCAACATCAATAATTTCCGGCTCCTTCGCCGCATTTTCGATCGTTGTTCTGCCTTTCGCATAAACAGCTGCCATCATGATATTGATCGTAGCTCCTACGCTGGAAATATCTAAAAAGATCTTTGTTCCAATAAGTTCTTTTGCTTCGATGCGCATGATGCCATGATGATTTTCTACGGTCGCTCCTAAGGCCTCAAAGCCTTTCAGATGCTGGTCGATCGGACGAGGTCCTAAGTAACAGCCTCCTGGCATCTTCATTTCTACTTTTTTATATTTGCCAAGCAAGGCACCCATGAAATAATAACTGGCTCTTAATTTCCCGACCGTTTCAGAAACCATTGGTCGATTATGCATATGTGTCGGATCAATAATAAGATGATCATGAGCTTTAAATACCACATCTACACCCAAATCATTCAAAAGGATTGCCAGCGACTGTACATCACTGATAGATGGTACACCTACGATCGTAACCGGACCGCTTGATAATATGGCCGCAGGAATCAATGCCACAGTTGCATTCTTTGAACCGCTGATACGAACCGTACCCGATAATTTTTTTCCACCTTCTATTTTAATGACTTCTTCCATTTTGCCTCCTCATTGCTCCCATTTCCAGATATCTTTCCTTGATATCTTCATTATATATTATTTATCTTTGTATATCTAGTGATTATGTTTATAATATTTTTTTATAAAAGATGTAAAATCAATGCAATCATATCTTATATTCTGAATGAAATCATAAACGAATGCTTTTATTCAACATATTTTATTAAAAATCAGATCCAGGACAAAGATCAAACACCGCTCCAAATCAAAAGCTGGAAAAATAAATCTCCAAATCATGTAAATTTATGGTAGAATAAAAAAGTTGAGGTGATTATATGAAAGAGATTGGTTTTGATAATCAAAAATATTTAGAAATGCAAAGTGCTCATATCAAAGAGCGGATTTCATTGTTTGATAATAAATTATATCTAGAATTTGGCGGTAAATTATTTGACGATCATCATGCATCACGTGTTCTTCCGGGATTTCAGCCCGACAGTAAGCTGAAAATGCTGTTGACGCTTAAAGACCAGGTTGAGATTTTGATCGTTATCAATGCTTCAGATATTGAAAAAAATAAGGTAAGAAGTGATTTGGGTATCACTTATGATGATGAAACGCTTCGTCTTATTGATGCATTTAATGGCGTAGGACTTTATGTTGGTTGTGTGATCATTTCACAATACCAAAATCAGCCAAGTGTCGATGCTTTCATTTCCTATTTAAACCAGCTGGGCATCAAGACAGCCAAGCATTATCCGATCAGCGGTTATCCGAATAATGTAAAGCTTATTGTCAGTGAAGATGGATTTGGGAAAAACGATTATGTAGAAACGACCCATCCTTTGGTTGTCGTAACGGCACCGGGTCCGGGAAGCGGTAAGATGGCTACTTGCCTCTCACAGCTCTATCATGAAAACAAACGAGGAATCAAGGCCGGATATGCTAAGTATGAAACTTTTCCTATCTGGAATCTTCCGTTGAAGCATCCGGTCAATCTGGCTTATGAGGCAGCAACGGCCGATCTGAATGATATCAATATGATCGATCCTTTTCATTTGGAGGCCTATGGCGTAACGACCGTCAATTATAACCGTGATGTAGAAATATTCCCTGTTTTAAATACGATCCTTGAAAAGATCATGGGTGAATCTCCTTATAAATCACCGACTGATATGGGAGTGAACATGGCCGGAAACTGCATCATTAACGATGAAGTCTGTGTTCAGGCCTCTAAAGAGGAAATCGTCCGTCGTTATTACAGTGCTCTGGTGGATCATAAGATGGGGCTTACCGGTGAAGATACGGTTTCTAAAATTGAATTGGTCATGTCACAAGCAGAAACATCCATCGAAGATCGTAAATGTGTAAAAGCATGTCTGGAACGATTCCATGAAACAAACCAGCCTGCCTGCAGCATTGAATTGAACGATGGACAAATCATTACCGGCAAGACCACATCGCTTTTAGGAGCCGCCAGTGCCTGTATCTTAAATGCTTTGAAGGTGCTTGGAAAGATCGATCATGATATTTTTCTGATATCACCAAGCATCATCGAACCTATCCAAAAATTAAAAACAGAAAATCTCGGTAATAACAATCCGCGTCTTCATGTCGATGAGATCCTGATTGCGCTTGCCATTTCCGCAACGACCAATCCGTTGAGTCATACGGCCTTGAAGCAGCTGCCTAAATTAAAAGACGCCCAAGCTCATTCAAGTGTCATTCTCAGTGATGTTGACTTAAATATTTTTAGAAAATTAGGCATTAATCTGACATGCGAGCCTGTCTATCAAACTAAAAAACTGTATCACAAATAAATTGAAACCTAAAAAGGTTTCTTTTCTTTTAGGGTTTTGGTAAAATAAGAAAATAAAAAGAGGTGATTTTATGGAAGAGAGCATCTTGTTATCTTTGCTTGAGAAAAATGCTCGCAGAGAAGTGAGAGATCTGGCGGATATCCTTCAGGAAAGCGAAGAAAATATTTTAGAAACCATGACACAGCTGGAAAAGGAAAAAGTGATCAACGGTTATCATACTGTCATTAATTGGGAAAGGGCAAATGTCGATCGTGTCAGTGCTTTGATCGAGGTCAGCTGCCAGCCAGAAAGAGATTATGGATATGATCGTATTGCCAGTATGATTTATTCTTATAGCGAAGTTGAAACGATGTATCTGATGAGCGGGCGCAGTGAATTCATTGTTATGGTCGAAGGAAAGACAATGCAGGAGATTTCCAATTTTGTCGGTTCTAAACTTGCTGTTGTTGAAGGAGTTACGGGTACCAGTACAAATTTTGTATTGAAGAAATATAAAACGGCCGGCATCATTCTTTCAGATGATCAGGATGATGAGGATGACCGTATGGTCGTAACACCCTAATGTACGAAGAATTATTAAATAAACAGGTAAGAGAATTAAAGCCAAGTGGTATCCGTAAATTTTTCGATCTTGCTAATACAAAAGAAGGCGTTATTTCTCTTGGTGTAGGTGAGCCTGATTTCGCAACTCCGTGGAATATCTGTGAAGCTGCTATCTATTCAATCAAATCCAAAAAAACACATTATACAGCAAATGCCGGTCTTCTTTCATTACGTAAGGAAATCTGCAAATATCTGAAAAGACGCTTTGCACTTGAATATGACCCTAATAAGAATGTTCTTGTCAGCGTAGGCGGCAGTGAGGCAATCGATTTGTCATTAAGAGCCATTATTGAAAAAGGGGATGAGGTCATCTTGCTTCAGCCTTGTTATGTAGCTTATGAGCCTGCAGTTATCTTGGCGGGAGGAACACCTAAGTTCATCGAGCTAAAAAGCGAAAATGAATTTAAATTGACAAAGGAAGAGCTTTTAGCGGCCATTACCCCAAAGACAAAAGCCATCATCTTAAATTTTCCGTCAAACCCGACAGGCGGGGTCATGACAAAACAGGATTATGAACCATTGATCCCTATTTTAAAAGAGCACAACATCATCGTTATCTCCGATGAGATCTATGCTGAGCTCAGCTATGAAGAAAGACATTGTTCACCTGCTAATTTTGATGAAATCAAAGATCTCGTCATCTTAATCTCCGGTTTTTCAAAAGCTTTTGCGATGACAGGATGGCGTCTTGGTTATTTATGTGCAAATGAAACCTTCTTGCGAGAAATCTTAAAGATTCATCAGTATATCATCATGTGTGCCCCAACGGCCGCCCAATACGGTGCCATTGAAGGTCTTAAAAACAGTCAGAAATATGTAGATGAAATGGTGGAACAATATAAATTAAGAAGAAATTATATCGTCAGCGGATTTAATCGTATCGGTTTGCCAACACATCTGCCACAAGGAGCTTTTTATATCTTCCCTTGTATCAAAAAGACCGGGCTTACATCACTTGAATTTTGTGAAAAGCTATTAGAAGAAGAGAATGTTGCCTGTGTACCGGGAAGTGCTTTTGGTGAAGCCGGTGAAGGTTTTATACGAGTTTCTTATGCTTACAGTATTGATGAAATTAAGGTTGCTATTGAGAAAATCGGACATTTTATGGAGCAGTATTTATGAAAGTAACAAGTATTGGATTAAAAAACGGTGTCTTTGATGATAAATATGGAAAAAGAGGTCCTGAGATCTCAATTCCTTTTCAAATTGAAGATGCCCCTGAAAACACAAAAAGCTTTGCCTTTCTATTTGAAGACAAAGATGCTATTCCCGTATGCGGATTTAGCTTTATCCATTGGGTCGGCTGGAATCTGACAAGAAATGAAGTATATGAAGGTGAAAGTGAAACCGCCCATGATTTTATTTCCGGTTATCATTCCCGTTCTAAAGAAATGAAAGAACATTATGTAGGAATGGCTCCACCGGATAAAGATCATATTTATGAACTTCATGTTTATGCTTTAGATTGTATGATCGATCTGGATGAGCATCATTATTTCAATGATCTTTATTGGAAAATGGAAGGACATATTCTTGAAGAAGCTGTTTTAAAAGGTATTTATAAAGTATAAGCCTCGCTAGTTAGCGAGGCTTTCATCTAATTTGATTTTATGCGAAACCTTTCGAAAAACGAATATAAAGGTAATCATATGCGCAAGTGCCGTAATGATCCAGCTTACCGGATATGAAATATAAACCATCTCAATTGTATGGTAGAGATTAAATACAGTAGCTAACCAAAGGATACGCAGACCACAGGCTCCAACAAGAGATACGATCATCGGGAAAATCGAATATCCCAGACCTCTTAAAGATCCTACCATGACATCCATGATCCCACATAAGAAATACGTTTTCGATACATATCCTAAACGTACGATACCTGCCGCAATAACAGCCGGATCATCAGAATAGATAGATAACAGAATATCACCAAAATACCATGCTCCGATACCTAAAATCAAGCCTGTTATGATAACCAGCAGCTGACATGAAAACAGCGTCTGTTTAATTCTATCAAGACTTCTGGCTCCCATATTCTGACTGGTAAAGGTCAAGCATGACTGATAGAAGGCATTCATTCCTGTATAGACAAATCCTTCGATATTCTGGGCAGCACCATTACCTGCCATGATCGTCGAACCAAATGAATTGACAGATGCCTGAATCACAACATTGGACAATGAGAACACACAGCCTTGGATACCTGCCGGAAGTCCGATTTTCAAAATATCAATAAACTTTCTAAAATCAATATGCATTTCTTTAGGGTGAAGCTGTAATCCCCCTCTTTCATGCGTCAGACAGATAAATACCAGCGTTGCGGAAATGATCTGCGAAACAACCGTTGCAATACCGACACCCGCAACCCCTAAATGAAAAACGATGACCAATATCAGATTTAAAATGATATTAACAACGCCTGCCAACGCCAGATAATATAGCGGACGCTTCGTATCACCCTTTGCACGCAAAATGCTTGCACCATAGTTATAGATCAAAGAAGCTGTGATTCCTAAAAAATAGATACGTAAATATAATACCGCAAGATCAATGACATTATCAGGCGTATCCATCCATTCCAGCATAGGATGGGCAGCTGCAATCCCAAATACAGTCAAAATGACCCCTCCGATGATACTTAACATCATCGCTGTATGTACGGTCTTACTGATTTCCTCCTGTTCATCTGCTCCGATATGACGAGCCACCACAACATTCGCTCCAATAGAAAGACCAATAAAAATATTAACGATCAAATTGATCAAGGCTCCCGTTGAACTGACAGCAGCCAATGATTCATGACCATCAAACTTTCCTACAACGATGATATCTGCAGCATTAAACAAAAGCTGCAGCACCCCACTGGCAATCAGCGGCAAAGAAAACAATAATATTTTTGGCAAGAGCTTCCCCTCTGTCATGTCGATCCGATAATGATCGCCGGCCATTTTACCACCCCTTTACATATTATGTGTAAATATTTTACGATTTTCCTTTATGAAATTCAACCATCTGAAACAAAAAGAGCCAAAATTTATTTGGCTTTTTCTACAACGATCTTCTTATTTTTGATTTTCCGATTTTTTAAATCTTCCAATACCATTTCACCCTTGCCATTTAATATATCTACATAGCTTTGATGTTCCAATACTTCAATGACCCCAATATCTTCAAATGTCACATTTTTATTCTCAAGAATAGCTCCGACGATATCACCCGGACGTATTTTTTTATTTTTACCGCCTTTAAGATAAAGCTTGGTCACCTGTTCTTGAATCTTCTCTTCCTTTAAATGAACACGCTCACTCGTTTTCATTTCATAACTCATAGCAGCATCTGTCGCATAAGCTTCTATGAAATGAGCATCCAGCTCTTCTTCCATACGTTCGATATATTTCATCTGTGTATCCAAAACAAGCGTATATGACTCTCCTTTGCGGTCAACTCGACCGCTTCTGCCGATACGATGTATCAGATTCTCCGCTGTTGTAGGACAATCATAGTTATAAACATGTGAGTTTTTTTCGATGTCGATTCCTCGTGCCGCAACATCACTGGCAATCAGAAAACGAAACATTCCCTTTTTAAAATCCTGCATATTTAATAAACGTTCATCCTGGTCTAAACCGCCATGGATCATACAGCATGAATATCCCTTTTCATAAAAAGCATCAAAAACAGCTTCCACATTCTCACGAAAATTACAGAAAATAATAGCCTGTGAAGGTTTATGTGCATTTATGAGATGAAAAAGTGTTTCCAGTTTATTTTCCTTGGTCACTTTCACATAACATAAAGAAATATTGGTATTATATTCTTTTGCCTCTTTGATTTGAACTTCAACAGGATCATGAAGATATGTAGCTGCAATCATCCTTACATCATCATTCATCGTAGCACTGAAGAGGGCCATATTACATACAGGCAAAGACTGCAATATTTTCTCAAGATCCTCTAAGAAACCTAATTTAAAGCATTCATCAGCTTCATCAATGATGCAGGTATGGATCCTTGAAAGGTCAAGCGTCCCTCTTTCGATGTGATCGAGAATACGCCCAATCGTTCCACAAACCACATGCACCTTTTGTTTCAGGGCAATGATCTGTCCTTTGATTGGCTGTTGGCCAAATATCGGTAAAGCATTGATTCGCTTATAAGAGCCGATTGATTTAAATTCACCTGCCACCTGTTTTGCTAATTCCCTGGTAGGTGTTAATACCAGTACCTGTGGCTGATTAAGCATCCAATCGATCTTTTCAATTTCCGGTATGGCATAACTTGCAGTCTTTCCGCTTCCTGTCTTAGAGCGGACGATCACATCTTTTTTATCTAAAAGAAGGGGGATCACCTTTTCCTGAACAGGAAGAACCTCTTGATAATCTAATATATCTAAAGCCTTTAATATCTCATTACTTAAGCCTAATTCATTAAATTTCATATTTTCCTCCCTTTCTATTTTACCACATTAGCAAATTATTTTGAAAACAAGTGCAAATATTGTATAATAGATACAGGTGATTCTATGTACTTTATCAATTACAACAAATGTTCAACATGTCAAAAAGCAAAAAAGCATCTTGAAAGAATGGGTGTTGAATTCATTGACCGCCCTATCAAAGAAGGTGTGACCAAAGAGGAATTACAAGCATGGATTCCTTTATCAAATAAACCCATTCAGAAATTTTTTAATACGAGCGGCCAGCTTTATCGCAGCGGCAACTATAAGGAACGACTCCCTAAAATGAGCGATCATGAGAAAATTGAAGCTCTTACCAGTGATGGCATGTTGGTAAAACGCCCTTTGCTGGTGGGTGATGATTTTGTGCTTGTAGGATATAATGAAAAGGAATACGATGAAATAGGTGAGAAATATGGAAAAAAGCAGTGAAAGCTTAGAAATGTATCTTGAAACAATGTATTTATTAGACTTAACAGCCGGAAAGATACGTTGTGTGGATATTGCCAAACAGATGCATGTATCTAAACCAAGCGTCAATAAAGCTGTCAACGTGTTAAAGGAACAGGGTTATCTGACCCAGGAAACTTATGGCAATGTGCATTTGACAGAAGCCGGCCGTAACAAAGCTATGAAGATTTATGAAAGACATACGATCCTTTCATGTTATCTGGAGGAATTTTTAAACATTTCCCATGAAACAGCTGAAAATGATGCCTGCAAGATGGAGCATATCCTGAGTGAAGAAACGTTTGAAACCATCAAAAAAATTGTGAAAGAATCACAACAATAATCAATATACTTATGATATAAAAAGAGGAAAATGCTTATAATGCATCATTCCTCTTTTTTGCATCTATGTGTTAAGCGTCCACTTTCCTTTGATCTTCGATTCCAAATATTCATTTCCATCATCTATAAATTCATAAAAGCCACAAACAAGCTTCTTTCCCTCTATATCAACTATAATATTCTTATAAAGATATCCTTCCTCCAAGATATCAATTTCTTTTTTCGTATCATGACTTATTTTATAAATTTCACCAACAACCTCTTTTTGCAGATCATCTGTCGGTACAGCTCCCGGATAATCTTCAATTTCTAATAATCGATAACCACGAATGATTCCATCTCCGATATATTTACTCCCTTTTAAATAGAAATGATTACTTTCACCCTTCATCAAAGTTCCATATGTAAACAAATAATGATACTCTTTTAACTTCATTTTCTGTTCATGGGCCATCTGTTTGATTTCATATTCTCTTTTTCTGGCACTGATTTCATCCGGAAAGCTCTCATAATAAAAAATTTCGATAGGCTTATGTGCTTTGGTATATTTAGCACCCTTGCCACTTTGATGAATCTTAAATCTATTGATCAAATGAGTTGTCCAGCCACAATATAAAGAATGATCTTCACATCTTAGAAGATATACATAGCAGCCTTTTTCCTGAGGTATTTTCATTCTATGATTTTATCATAAAATCTATTATCCTTCTATTAAAAACTAATTTCATCATCACCAAACAACTCATACATATAAACCGTATGCTTATAATTGCTCCTATAATAATCGTATCATTTGTTCATAAAGAAGAATATCTTTTTTAGTTACTTTCTTATTATCATGATAATGTCCAAAAAACCAAATTTGATATTCGATCGTATTCTTTATCTCTTCTAAATAATCCGTTAGTATATCTCTTTTATACATAATGACACAATCATCCTTTGTCATATATAAATCATATTTTTCTTTTTACTATCCTTGTTCCAATTTTAATTTTGCATTTGAAATAGCTTCTGCCAGCTTTGCTTCTAATAATTCCTTTGGAGGCATTTTAGTCAAATACTGAACGACATGAATACTGTCTTGATTCAATTCAAGCAATTCAATTGTTTCCTGTGATTTTTCAGCACACAAAATTAATGCAATCGGACTTTCTTCACCTTCAATTCTTTCATATTTATTCAACCACCTAAGATACAATTCTACTTGCCCTTTATACTCTGGTTCAAATTCCCCTAATTTCAATTCTACTAAAACCAATCTTCTCAAATTTCTATGATAAAAAAGAAGATCGATATAATAGTCTTTACCATCTAAAATAAAATGTTTTTGCTTTGCCATAAAAGCAAAGTCAGTCCCCATTTCTAAAATGAATTTTTCTAACTCTGCTAAAATTGCATTTTCAAGATCTTTTTCATTAAAGGTATCTTGTAATTCCAAAAAATCTAAGACGACTGGATCTCTAAAAAATAAATCGACATTCATTTTATTATTTTCATACAATTCCTTTAACTCATTTTTTATTGTTATCTCAGGTTTTTTTGAAATCGCTGTTCTTTCAAAAAGCATTGATTTTTTTCTCTCTTAATACTCTTACATTCCACCCTTCTTTACAACACATAATTGCATAAAAATCTCTTTTCACATCATTTTCTATTGGCAGTAACTCTACGAAATGTGACCAAGTTAGTTTTTGAGATAAAGCATGGATTATATTGATATAGGTAAATTTTTGATAAAACTGTATCATTCTAAATACACTGGAACGCATATAGCCTCGACCATATTTTTGCGTTAGTTTTTTACTTATTTCATCTATAACATATTTTCCATATTCTGCTTTTTCATTTTTTAGAATTTCTGTTGTTATTCTTTGACCAATTTGCCAATATAAAAAAATCATATTAGAATTAACAGCTATACTTGCCTTTTCTTTACTATCTTCAATTAATAATGAAATATCTTTATATAAAATATCAATAGTTGTAGACATGATTTTCATATCAATATCTTCCTTTCAAATTGTTGCGACACGACGCGACATTCTCAATACTTCTCTCTACTAT
This sequence comes from Traorella sp. mt218, assembly GCF_055420025.1. Classification (NCBI taxonomy): domain Bacteria; kingdom Bacillati; phylum Bacillota; class Erysipelotrichia; order Erysipelotrichales; family Erysipelotrichaceae; genus Traorella; species Traorella sp. mt218. Next base: position 22,733 of record NZ_JBVAYM010000002.1, on the reverse strand, counting down.
TTTATATGCACCAAATCTTCAAAATTCCCAATTTTTTTACATTTTTTATGAAATTATCATTATTTAAATAGCGATTGAATGATACATGATTCACCTTTAGCTAATTAAAGCTACTTTATTTCATAAATTTGTATATATGTACTTAATTAAGTGTTAAGATAAATATTGATCAGCTGTTTGTATAACTTTCATCTATACAATTATCAAATTTTTAATCTGATCCAACTGTATGATCCTACCCTTCTAATCTCTTCATCTCATAATTTAATGTAATGATAAGGCTTAAAAAAAGAATAAAAAAAGAGCGACTCTTTTGAATCACTCTTCTACATTCCTTTTAATTCTCGATATAATAAACGTGCATATCCATCTGTCATACCGGCAACATAATCAGCGGCCAACAAAAGCTTATCATAAATCTTTTCATGATCACTTTTATTTTGTACAGCATCATGATAATTTTCCAAATAATTCGATGAAAGCAAAGCTAAATACTTCTTTTGAATTTCATTTGGTTTATAGTAGTCAGAATCATAATGCAAAGCAGCATCCGTAAACTGATCTAAAAAGAAAGTCAGTATTTCATTTCCCATGATTTCAACACGTAGAATTGATTTGTCACAATAAACCTTACGATAAGCAAAGCTTTTTAACTCCTGTATGATCTTGCTTTCTGAGCTGCACAAGATAAGCTCCTGATCAAATTCACCGTTCATGATTTCATCATAATGATCAATAAAAGCATCTTTGACAGCAGTCACACAATATAATTGTTTGCTTGTCAGCCATTGAAAAATAGCCTGACGGTATGGATCATGTTCAACACCTTCATAAACTTTTTCTTTTTTGGCATTTTCGAGCTTATACTCTAATTGCTTCCTGCCATTCTCATCACCGCTTTTTTCAATCACGCTCATTAATTCATCATAAGTGTACATGCCTTTCTTATAACCATCTTCCAGATCTGCGAAAGTATAAGCCAGATCATCTGCGGCCTCTAAGATAAAGGTCAACGGATTACGGCAGCCAAACGTTCCTGTATTTTCTTTGATGGTTTGAAAAACATCTTTTTCACTTTCATAATACCCTACTTTTTTCGCAATTAATCTGCGATCTTTCTTTTCTTTTTCTTCTTCCTTCGCTTTTTCCAAAGAATTTACAGGATATTTGATGATCGTATCCAACACGCCGCTTGTTAAGTGCATGCCATATTTACCATTCAGGCGATGAAGCTTGGTAATGATACGAAGAGCCTGTGCATTTCCTTCATAATAATATAAGTCAAGCTTTTGCTGTTCACTGAGATATTCATTCAGCTTTTTACCATGATATTCGATCACCGGCAGATTCTTTTTGAACCACTCACGAATCGAGGATTCCCCAAAATGTCCAAAAGGAGGATTGCCGATATCATGAAGCAATGAAGCACAATTAAGTGTTTCCACAACATTGTGGACATTGATTTCATCCTGTTCTAACTTTTTATCTTGAATCTCGCTGCATATCTGCTTTCCGATCAGTTTCGCAAGAGAAGCTACTTCCAAAGAATGGGTCAATCTCGTACGTACGAAATCACTGCTGTCAAGGGGAAAGACCTGTGTTTTATCTTGAAGTCTTCTGAAAGATGCACTCGTAATGATACGATTGTAATCACTTTCCACTTCACTTCTTAAGTTCGTCAGCCTTTTACTTTTAGATTCAGGTATTCTTTTTTCACTTGTGATGTTCTTCCAATCCAATCTCATGATACATCTCCTTTAATCTTCTTTATTGTATCACATTTTTTATTTTATCTATATAGATTCGCTATTGCATATAACGAAACTGCTGATCATGAATCAAAGGATAACGAATGGCAGATGAACCTTCTAAATCTTCCTTTGACATTGAAATCACTGTAATCTGATTATTCTCATAAGTCTTATAGTAATAAATTCCTTTAGATAAATTAATACAGCATGAATAAACGGTGATATCATGATGCCCTTGAGGTGTGATGACACTTCCTTTGACCATGGCAACACCATCTAAGATATGAAAAAACTGCGATACATTAGCATTTTCACTTTTCTCAGATACTGCATTATTCAAAAGAAACGCTGCTTTCACAAAACGCGAAGCACTTGAAAAATCACCCGGTAATCCAATCGCGCCCATTCCTTGTGCATATGGCTGCAGCACTAATTTCTCACTAAAAACATTCTGTGCATTTTTAGAAGATAGATGCTGATAGTTATTGATATTCCATTGATGATATTCATATGGTGGATTATTCGTTAATACACCTATCTTATCTTCATAAATATGTAAACCATCCTCCATTGATTCAACGATCAGGCTGTCATGCTCATCACTGATCATCCAATGTAAAGGAGCTAACGGCAAATTTTCACTGAATGGAATATTCACCAGATTGATCTTTGATAAGTATTTCCTTGCTTCCTGTACGCTTGCACATTGGCCCAGTATCCATGGGATAAATTCAAAAGGAGCAATATTATCCGACTCTTCGGCCACTTCATGATAAACTGCATTGCCCGGAAAATTCAAGCCTGCCATGGCTAATCCTTTCTCATTGGCAGCTTCATAATATAAAGGAACATCATTTACAACTGTTGCCATTCCGATACAGGCATAATGATGATGAAGCGTTTCTTTCATTCTAAAAGACAACGGCATCTTTCTTGGAATGATGACCACTTCCTCATTGTAGGAGTATTCTAAATCCAGATTTCTTCCAAAATAACAATCACCATTTCTGTATATAATACTTGTACACATAACCATCTTCCTTTCTTTGTTAGTATGAGCTTGAACTTTTAAAATACACTCCTATTCGATGTACGTGATCGATATTATTCATAAAATGATACCTCAAACATTCATCTGTTATTCACAACATCGTAAGGTCTGTTTTATGTCCCCTATTATGGACTATTTATATATATCTATTATCATAGTATCTTTTTTTAATAAGATTTACAATATATATGGAATAATTATTTTTGTAACTTTTTACATTTATTGTAAATCGTTTTCAATTAAGCTATAATACTGCCATTAGGAAGGTGATCTTATGTTTTATGAAAATGTAACATTCATTAAAAACAATGTAAGTCAGAAAAGACTGTATCAGGGAGTGAAAGAAATCTCTTCTTATCATCGTATCCAGGCTTCCACAGGATTTAGAAAAGCAGCCCGGCATGCTTTAGAAATGCTTCAAGAAAGAGGAATCGAAAGTCGTATTCTGGAATTTGAAGCAAGAGCGGATCAATGGTATCTGGAGCAAAAGATGTTTCAGGAGTGGGATTGTAAAGAAGCTTATTTAGACTTATTAGGTGAAAACACACAACGCTTATGTGACTTCAGTGAGGAAAAATGTTCCATCATCCAGAAAAGCTATCCATGTGATTATCGCCAACATCCTTTAGATGTCGTATTAGTTGAGAAAAATGATGATGAATACTTAGCTTCCTTGGATTTAAAAGGAAAGATCATTTTTATTCATGAGATGCCGGCTCCTTATGTAGAGAGTGCTGTCAGGAAATATGGTGCTGTTGGCATTATTACTGATTTCATGCGCGAAGTCGAAGGCGTCCGTCACCGCTATGAAGCTTTTGATACATTTAATTATACTTCATTCTGGTGGAATCACCGGGAAGATGAGCCGCATACATTTGGCTTTGTCTTATCGCCACGTTTAGGTGATAAGTTAAGAGCCTTATGTTTAAAAATGAAAGAAGAACATCGTCTTGATCCTTCTAAGCCTTTGTATCCACAAATAACCTGTTATATTGATTCATCTTTATATGATGGAAAAGCAGAAGTCGTGGAGGCTTATTTGCCGGGAGAAAGCAGCGATGAAATCTTAATGACTGCTCATCTGTGTCACCCAAATACAAGTGCCAATGATAATGCTTCAGGTGTCAGCGGCGGTATAGAAGTCATGACCGTATTGAAAAAGTTATTGGACGAGAAGAAATTATCACCATTAAAAAGAGGGATACGTCTGATCCTTATTCCTGAATTTACCGGCACACATTGTTATTTGTCTACGATCAACGATTATTCAAGGATCAAGGCAGGTATCAATTTAGATATGATCGGCGGACGACAAAATGGCAGCTATGGCCCGATTACGATCACACGTACCCCTTATGAAAATCATAGTTTGGTCAACGCTCTATCTGATTTGGTCCTAGAAGAAGTAAAGAAACAAGTACCTGACCTTGCTGAGGGTGAATACACAAGTCTTGTGAACAGCCGCATTGCCCCTTATTCCGGAGGCAGCGATCACACGATCTTATGTGATCCGACCATTGATGCACCTTGTGTCATGGTCGGTCAATGGCCTGATAAATATTATCATACAAGCAGTGATACCTTGGAATGTATCGATCCTATGGTTTTAGCTTTCTCTACAAGCTTCGCAGCCGGTTATGTATATACACTGGCTACTTTAAATGAAGCTGATGCTGCTTTAATATTTCATCGTCATGAAGTCATGATGATGGATGACCTTTCAAAAATATTGAATAAGGCATCTGTAAATCATGAAAAAGCATCCGATACCTATTTGAAACTTACTTATATAGCTGAAACCTATCAAAAAACAGCTTTAGATGTATGTCGATTCAATTTAAATAAGGAGATGGCACTAAAAGAAGAAGCTTATCTATCTCAATTGTCAACGCCTCTCTTAAAACGTTTTGTTTGTGAACATCCCGATGCCTTAGAAGAGCGATCCTATGATGTTCTTTTAGATCGTAAGGTTCAACGCTTATTCATAGGTCCGATTCGTGATTTAGAGGATTATATTTCAAAGGATAAAAAATATGAACCTGTTTTAGAAAATTTCAAAGAAAAGCATAAAGATATTTCTTTCATGACGGCACATAATTTAGAATCGCTCATTCCTTATTTTATGGATGGCAAAACAAGCTTAAAAACTGCCAGTGATGCGATTTATGTGCAAACGGGAATACGCAACGACCAATATATCCTTGATTTTGTATCCTTATTAATAGATCTTGATCTGGCAAAAGAAGTGTAATTTAATCACATAAAAATATTATTTTTAGGTTTTTGTTCATTCATTTGTTTATTTCGTTGATAATCTATTTTTATGCTTTTATAATAAATAATAGAAGAGAGGATGATAATATGAAATTTCTTAATTTGGCAAGTAATTCTTCCCTTTGGCGAGGAATCGACTATCATCACGAAAACAGAGTCTTATCTTGCAGCATGTTGGATGATGTTCATATTGATGGTGAAGTAAAAGGAAGTGAAGACCATATTTATCAAGTGCATATTGATATCGATCATCCAAGAAAATCAACCTGTAACTGCCCCTTTGCAGATGGAAGAAGAGTGATTTGTAAACATATGATTGCACTTTATTTGCATGTATTTCCAGAAAAAGAGCAGCAATGGATGGATTATATCGAAGAAGAAAACATAAAATATGAAGAGAATTTAAAATTAAGATTTAATCAGCGCAAAGCAGATATCGTGAAATCTGTAAAGAAACTTTCTAAGCAAGAACTTCAGGAAAAACTGATTGAAAGAATGATTGAGGATTTAGAAAAAGAGTACTATGATGATTATTACTGATCACTTTATAAGAATTATATAGGGATATGATTATGGAAACAAACGAAAGACAAACAACTAAAAATAATATATCTGAGATTCCTCAGCTTTTAGATTTGAAACATTTTATGGATCATTTGCTTTCTGAAAAGCAATATATCGCAAGAAGCCGTTTTAAAGAAGAATTAGAAGCTAAGGATCAGATCATCCAATTTTTTCTTGTATTAAAGAATAGTGATATGTTAGATATCTTCTGTCAGAAAAATGGTCTTGATCTTAAAGAAATCGAATCAGCTTTAGATGAATATCAAAACTTTGAATCACTCATCGATGATCACAATGAGAATTTCATCCAAAAAACAATGAAAGATGAAAAAGATTATCTTGACCGTATTCTTCTTGAATCTGATCCGAAAATTGTATTAGATGAAGATCAGCGCCGTGTCGTGCTAACCGATGAGGATTACTGCCTTGTAATTGCAGGAGCCGGGGCAGGTAAAACTACGACCGTTGCTGCAAGGGTAAGATACCTTGTAGAAAAAAAGGGTATCGATCCCTCCGAAATACTTGTTGTTTCCTTTACCAATAAAGCGGTTCAGGAATTAGCGGATAAAATTAACAAAGATCTGTCTATTGACTGTCCGATATCTACATTCCATTCAGTTGGAAATGCCATCTTAAGAAAGCATACCCCTGAAAAATTAAATATCGTAGATTCATCAAAGCTTTATTTCATCCTTCAGGATTATTTTAAAAGCGCCATTCTTACCAATGAAACGCTGGTCAATAATCTCATACTATTCTTTTCATCTTATTTTGACGCACCAATGGATGAGAATGATCTAAGTAACTTTTTCAATAAGATTGCTAAGTCAAATTTTTCTACGATGCGGAGTGATTTGAATGAGTATAAAAAACGGGTCATGGATATCCGTTCAAAGAAAATGGTAACGATTCAAAATGAAATCTTACGTTCTCACCAGGAAGTTGAAATCGCCAATTTCTTATATTTAAATCATATCGATTATGAATATGAACCCATTTATAAATATGATATACCACATGCCAGAAAACCTTACACACCGGACTTTAAGATCTGGCAAGATGATAAATATTCTTATCTTGAACATTTTGGTATTTCTGAAAGTGGTAAAAACAATCGTTTTAGTGATGATGAATTAAGGGCTTATAAAAAAGCCATCCAAGATAAAATAAAGCTTCATCATAGACATCAGACACCACTGCTCTATACCTACTCTGAATATAATGACCATCAGCCGTTGCTTAAACATTTACAGGATGAATTAGAAAAGAATGGATTTGAATTACGTCCTCGTTCCAATAAAGAAGTGATGGAAAAACTTGTATCCTCAGAAGAGAACAGATATATCCGGCGATTGCTGACCTTAATTTGTCGCTTCATTACCAATTTTAAAACAAATGGATATCAAGAAGATGATTTTAATCGTATGTATCATTCTACATTGAATGTACGAACACGTCTTTTCTTAAACATTACCCATGATTGTTATTTAGAATATGAACGACAGCTTAAAGAAAGTCATGCTGTTGATTTTCAAGATATGATCAATGATTCTGCGAAGCTTTTACGACAGGTCAAAGAAATGAAACAGAAACTTGATTACAAATATATCATCGTGGATGAATACCAGGATATCTCCCGGCAGCGTTTTGATTTAGTGAAAGCCTTGTCTGAGGTTTGTGATGCGAAGATCATGGCTGTAGGGGATGACTGGCAGTCAATCTATGCTTTTAGTGGTTCAGATATCACATTATTCACTCAGTTTGCGGAAAAGATGGGATATGCGAAATTATTGAAGATCGTAAAGACCTATCGTAATTCACAGGAAGTCATTGATATTGCAGGTAACTTTATTCAGAAAAATACTTCTCAAATCGCTAAAACTTTGATATCACCTAAAAACATTACAGATCCTGTCATTATTTATACATATGATGCCACACCTAAAAAAGTACATGGTGATAATCGCAGTGGCGTCAATTATGCGATGGCACATGCCGTAGAAACAGCGCTTGAACAGATCCATATGTACAATGAACAAGAAGAAAAGGAAGAAGATTCTTCGATCCTTCTCATTGGCCGCTTTGGATTTGATGCTGATCGTTTAGAAAAGTCCGGCTTATTTGAATTTACACAATATAAAAGTCGGCTGAAAAGTGTAAAATTTCCTAAAATGAATATTACCTTCTTAACTGCTCATGCATCAAAAGGATTGGGATATGACAATGTAATAGTCGTTAATGGAAAAAATGAAACCTATGGATTTCCATCAAAGATAGAAGATGATCCGGTTTTATCTTTTGTTGTCAAAGGGGATCGTTCGATTGATTATGCTGAGGAAAGACGTTTGTTTTACGTTGCCATGACACGCACGAAAAACCGTGTCTATTTCATTGCCCCTGAACAAAATCCTTCGGAATTTTTACTAGAGATCAAACGCGAATATAAAAATGTATCCCTGCGCGGCAGTTGGAATGAAAGCTATCAGCCAAATAATGCCGGTAAAAAAGTTTGTCCTATCTGTGGCTATCCGTTGCAATATCGCTATAAAAATTCATATGGCTTGCAATTATATATATGTACCAATGAACCGGAAATTTGCGGATTTATGACTAATGAGTATAAAGCAGGCAAACTTTCGATCTTAAAATGTGACTGGTGTCATGATGGTTATCTCGTGGTAAAGCCGGCAAAAGATGGTAATTATTTCTTAGGTTGCACCAACTATAAATCAGATGGCAGCGGATGTAAACGTGTTATTTGGAAAGAACAGTTCTACAGCATGATGAATTATTCTTCTGACCCTGCCTCATCTAAATCGAATAAACAAGTCATAAGTGAACCAATAAAAATCATCTCTCAAGAAAATATATCTAAGAAAAAAGAATCTGTAACAGAAATAAAAAAAGCTGATCTCCAGCCTGTCTTATATAAAGGAAATGATTTGAACGAGGTTGTCTATACTATCTTACAGGCTTTATCAAATATCAGTATTCACCACTATTATGGTATTAATATCCTTGCAGATGTACTTCGAGGAGCTAACAGCAAAAAAATTAAAAATGCTAAGCTAGATGAAGTCAAGGAATATGGGAAGCTTAAGACAATTGAAAGAGAAGATCTAATAACGATCATAGAATGGCTGATCGATCGTCATTATATCCTCAAAACAAAGCATTCACTTTATCCTGTATTGCACCCAACCTATGATGGTCTTCATTATGGAGAAAGTCTGACCACTCGTAAGCTTCAAGGATTATTGAAAATTTTAGAAAACAGATAAGAAATGATAAAAAAAACTCTATTAGGACATATTATCTTAATAGAGTTTTTCATTTTATTTATTATATTTGTTTGCGATCCTTACATATTCCTTTACCTTGCTTCCGATCAATTCATAATTTTTACTTTCTAAAATTTCACGTGAATTAATACTGCTGCTTACTCCTGCACCAACAAATCCTGCATCTAAGCATTCTTCGTAAAATTCCAACGTCATTTTCCCAACAGCAAAATATTGAATGAATCCCAGAGGTTTCATCAATGCTTTACCATAATCAACGCCCAACTCACCTGTCGGGAATAATTTTACGATATGCGCATGATTCCGATATGCTTCATAAGCTTCTGTCGCACTCATGACACCTGGCATATAAAATACATCATGATCATGAGCATATTTTAATACCTCTAAATTTAGAATAGGGGCAACAATAAAATCACTCTGTGCTGAAATAGCTTTATTAGCTTCTTCCACAGTTAATACAGTACCACAACCAACATAAATATCTTGACCGACCGCCTTTTTCACACTTTGAATCACTTCAAAAGTTTTATCTTCATACTCTTGATGATTATATGTGATTTCAATAAACTTTGCGCCATTTTCAACACAAGCCTTACTTGCATCTACGATCGTTTGAACCTCAATATCATTGACTCGAAAAATACACATCAATTTTGATAAGAGTAAATCCTGTTCAACTTTTTCAATATTTGTCATTCGATATTTACCTCAAAATCTTCATCGCTATCTTCAAAAGGATTTCCTTCTTTGGCCTCTTTCTTTGTAAAATGAAGAACGATCATTGTCACGATAACTCCTACACCAATTGCAAGAAACGCTCCAGGCCATACATTTTCCATTACCGGAAAAGCAAAGAAACCACCCATCATTACTGATGATCCAACATCAAAATACATAGCGATAGCTCCTGTCACAGCACTACCGATAATCGTTGCCGGCATGACATGTAACGGATCACGAATCAAGAATGGCAAGCCACCTTCTCCTACTTGCGCAGAACCAAGGATGATGGCTGAAACAGCCTGTTCTCTTTCTTCTTCAGTATATTTTTTCTTTTCTATTAAAGCACTGATCCCTAAAGCAATAGGAGCCACGCAGCCGATGCATACTTTTGCACCTTCCGGGCCAATGATACCATCAGCAACCAAACCATTCGCAACCGTTGTTCCTGCTTTTGTTACCGGTCCTCCTAAATCAACACCCATCAACACACCTAAGACGATACCAAACAGTACTTTCGAACCAGATGTCATAGAAGTGAACAGATCAATTAAAACTTGTTGTAAACCACCCAAAATAGGACCTAAGACATAGTTCATCAATAATACTGAAAATAAGCCCCCGAAGATAGGAAGTATCAACAATGGCAATAAAGACTTTAAGCTTGCAGGAAGAGGTAATTTCTCTTTTACAAACTGTATGAAATACCCTACTAAAAGACCACCGATGATACCGCCAATGAAACCGATATTCTTATTTACTGACAGTAAACCTACGACAAATCCCGGCGCAATTCCTGGACGATCACAAATAGAATAGGCTGTATAAGCAGCTAACGTAGGAACGACCATTGACATGGCTAATGATCCACCATTATATAACATATATGCAAATGTTTCAGTATTATTCGTTACGGTTGCTCCTCCAAGCATCGTACCAAAAGACTGTAAGATACCACCCAAACAGATAACCGGGATCATATAACCGACACCGGTTAAAATATGTTTATAAACATCCTTTAATTTCATACTATTTCTCCTTTAATTTTGCTTCGATTTTTTCTAAAAGTTTTTCTGGCTGCTTAATAGCAACTTCTGACTTAACTCTAACAATAGGCTTATCTTTAAATCTTTCCTCATTTGTTACAGCAACATCAGCAGCGAAGATAACGATATCAGCTTCTTTGATCTCATCCTCCGTTAAGATGCTTTCACAACCGATTGTTCCTTGTGTTTCCACGCTGATACGATGACCTCTTTTTTCAGCAGCTTGTACTAAACGATCTTTGGCAATATATGTATGTGCCACCCCTACTGTACAAGCTGTCACAGCAACAATCTTCATGACCGGTTACCTCCTTTCTTTAATAGATTCAACAGTTCATCTGCTGTTTCTACATACCCTAATTTTGAAATTACGCTTTGATCCATCAAAGATCTTGCTAATTCAGAAAGCATTTTTATATGTACATCGTCTTTCGTATTGTCAGGAATTGCCAATAAAAATATATATCTTATCTTATTTCCATCGATGGACTCCCACTCAATCCCCTTTTTGGTTCTCACAAATGCCACACAGGGTTTTACAACTACATCACTCACTCCATGAGGAATCGCAACTCCATCAATGAGTCCCGTAACTGATAATGCTTCTCTATCATATACTTTATTTTGAAAGATTTTTTTATCTGATATCATTCCATTTTGATAAAGAGAAGAACATAAGTAATCAAATACTTCATCTTTACTTGTCAGATCCTTATCTAAATGGATGCTTTTCTCGTTAAGCACTTCTTCTATCTTCATAGCTGATAATCTCCTATATATCCAATATATCTTCTATTTCTTCTTTTGAATTAGCTTGTAAAATTCGATCGTGTATTTCTTGACGATAAAGCAACTGATACAACTGTCGTAACTTTAAATTCACAGTTTTGACTTCTTCTCTGGTAACCGCCAAGAAAATCAACAAATCTACTTCATCTTCTCCCCACAATATACATTCATTGAGTGTAACAACACATATTGCTGATCGTTGTACACTTTCTAAATAACCGTGAGGAATCGCTATTTTGCTGCCGATAGCTGTTGAGCATTTCTTCTCTCGTTCTGCTACATCATCTCCATACTTAGGTTTTACATAGCCTTTAGATGAAAGCACTTGAGAAACGCTGCAAATCACGTCATCTGCCTTTGTTAATTCACAATGTAGAATCGTTTCTAAATGAATCTTTCTAAAAAGTTTAATTTTATCTGATGAATAACGATCAATAAACGCTTGAATCTTTTTATAATCTTGTTGATAAAGCAAAGGATTTACAATGATACGATTGATCGTTGTTTCAACAGGAAATGTTGAGATACAAAGATCGATCTTATCGGGCTTATATTTATCGATACAATTTTCCGCAATCACGTCTATGATCTTTATCTCATTGAAAGCTTTCTGTATCTTAGAAGCCAATAGCTGCGATATACCAACGCCCTGTGAACATACGATGATCGTTCTTATCAGTGTTTTTTCCTGTTCGATCATGGCTTCTATATGTATTGCAAGATATGCCAATTCATCTTCTTGAAGCATCACACCAAAATATTTCTTAAATAAACTGTTGCACATCCATGAGATACCGTAAGCATCAGGATATTCTTGCTTGATTTGATTCAGCAATGGATTTTTTAAAGTTACTGAATTTGCCATTCTATTCGTTAATGGTAATAAATGGACAACCAAATTATCCACAATACTTTCATCATCTAAATGAATATTCCGCGTATCCTCAACAATTTGAACAATTTCTCTTGCAAGTAATTGACAAGTATTACGAATATCATTATCTCCATAGATCTCTTGACCACTTAATACATCATTTGATGATATCAGATATTGATATATCAAGTGTCTTTCACTTTTTGAAAAATGAGTTCCATAGGTCTTTTCCAGTTTATTGCAAAGTTGAATGATCTCCTGATAAATCGATTCAAAACTGATTGCCAATTGATCATCATTATTCAATAAATTCCCCTGTCTGATACGAATGATCGAAATTGCGATATGAAGCAATAAAGTATTAAAAGAATTATCACTTAAGCTTAAGCCGATCCTTTTTAATGTATTCCTTAAATAACGATGTATAGGTTCAATATCTAACTGACATATTGAGATGATTCTTTCTTGAATCGTTTTATATGATGATTTAAACCCATATGGATCTAAGATATCAGCTTGTATCGCAAGTATTTTCGATAAAAAGTTTCTTAATTCTTTTTCCTCTCCTACTAATTGGACTCCTTTTCCTTTATTAAATTCCAGGACAACTTTTTCGTTTTTCAACAGTTTATTCAATCGATCCAAATCATTTCGAATCGCTGATTGACTTAAATAAAACTGCTCTGCCAATTCACTTATTTTTACATAGCTTCCTTTATGTGTTAACAAATAATATGCGATATAGTAACATCGATCTAAATGACTCTTATCGGTATTTATCTTATCCAATACCTCCTGTATATTCTCGTCACTACCCTCTATTCGTACCCCGCTTCCACGAATACTTGTAATCTCTACATCATAGATTTTTAAAAACTCATTCAAGTTTTTTATTTCATCTCGAATCGTCGATACAGATACTTGGTGCTGATCCGCCAATTCTTTTTTAGAAATAAGATGTCGATGTGTAATCAAATAGTTAAGGATATCCTTCTCTCTTTGTTTCATAAACCCTGTTCCTCCATGATGAAGTGACGTGCATCTGAAAAAGAATATTTTGACCCTTCGATACGATACCGATATTGGTGAAATTTTCTTAAAAGTTGACGGAATTTAAGAATTTTCAAAACAGAAATCACAAGAAATATTAAGAAGAATATTATTGCGATCATTACTTTATTAAATACACATGATAAAAGGGATATAATTGCAAATAGACATATAAGATAATTCATATGTGTATTTTCATAGATCACATGTCTATTTCTTTCATCACTTTTGATTGTAAATAATTTAAAATAATCTTTCATATTTCCTCCAATTTCATTATATTTGATAAATACTTTTTGTATTTTTTTATTTCTGTCAATTAATGACATATTTTTATACAAAAGAAAATAAGTGCTTACTCAGAGCACTTATTATTCATTATTTTCATATAATTCACTAAAAATAATATTTTTCAAATATTTCTTCCATCATATGAGAATCGATGCCTTTATTTTCATATAATTTCTTCCTATCATTATATATTTTTTTAAATACTTTTTCTTTAGCTTCTCTATTCCCATAATGAATTTGTGCATGACAACCAGGGCATAATGAAAACACATTAAATAAATCATCAAGCCATATACCTCTTAGATCTTTTTGAGCTTTCATCGGAATTAAGTGATGACACTCCATATATTGATGCTGTCCAGTTGCATTTATAAATGTTTTATGATCTTGACTTATCTCACACATAAAAGATGCCTTTTGTAAGCATGTTGCCTTAATTCTTGCATCTGTTTTACCTCTTTTACTACTTGATTCTATTTCTTCATAAGTCTTATTTTTAATAGTTTCTTGATGTTCCAATAACTCTTCATCCGTATAAGGTTTAATTCTACCGCTATAAATTTCCTTATATTGCCAATTTTCTTCAATGTGCTCTTCATTTTCTTGGTTAAAATCTGATCTTAATACTTTTAAAGTTTCACTTGGCAAACTCGAGACATTGATACAATTTAGTAACAATTCTCCTTGCCCTTTACTTAATTCAAATAAATACCCTTGATTTGCACCATAATCTTTCTTGAATGCTCCATGCTTTTTTCTTTGAAGATTATATAGTTCTTCGCCAATTTCCTTGAATTTAAATGGCTCTTTCAACATAATAATCTCAACATCTATTCTTCTCCCCTCTTTACCCCATTCATTTGAAATATATGGACAATCTGAATCATAGCATTTATCTTTTGCAATACAAAGTGATACAATTTTTCCTGATCCATTATTGCAAAATATAATATCATTTTTTTCTACTTTCAAAAGATTATCCCAATAAAATATAGATTTCCCAGATTTATCTTTAATAGGAGCCCATAAACATTCAATATTAACTACTTCTTTATACGATGTTCCTATATTAACAAAAAAATAATTCATACGTATTATAACAACTCCTTTACTACAATCTTTGAAATTTTTGTTATTTTAATTAAAATATGAGATTGAATATTCCTGTTTTCTCTTATCTTTTAATAGTCTAAGATTAACCATCAAAATAGATCATCTATTAAAAACTTCATCATTGGAATATGATTAATACCATTTCTTTCACCTAACCGAATTGTATCATAAGATATTACATATTTAGGATAATGGTCAGATATAGAATCAAAAGCCCCAAACTCTCGCTTTATTGTTTCTTCGTTGTTTAATAAATAGGCGACCTGAATATAACTTTTTTTATTATTTTTTTCTACGATAAAGTCTATTTCGCCTCGATATGTTTTTCCAATATAGATTTTATATCCTCTTGCTGCTAGTTCATTATACACAAGAGTTTCCATCATACTTCCAAATTCATCTTTTACTTTATTCTTTTTTAAATGGAAGAAGCCTAAATCACAAACATATGTTTTTTCTTCAAAAGCTAATACTCTTTTCCCTCGTATATCATACCTTTCAACTTTATTGATAATATAAGCATCTAAAATGTAACGGATATAGTCATATATCGTTGGTTCGCTTACTTTCTGTTTTTCATTCGCCAATACTTTTGTAATATTCTGAGCAGAAAGAATCATTCCTGATGTTGATACTAAATAATCAATTACCTTCTCTAAAACATTAACGGATTTAATCTTATTTCTTTGAACGATATCTTTTAAAATAATCGAATCATATAAGTTCATTAAAATAGTTTCCTTCATATCATCATTTTCTGCCTGACAAACAAGAGGAAAGCCTCCCCATGTACAATATTCATCAAGCAAATGATGATCAGGCTCTTTTCCTTTAAATTCACAAAACTCTTTAAAGGTGAATGGATACATCGTAAAGGATATCGTTCGACCCCCAAGATGTGTTGCTAGCTCTCCTGAAAGCAATTTTGAATTAGAACCCGTTAAAAAAATACTTACATCATGTGTTGCTCGAAATGAATTTACAACTAATTCAAAATTATCAACATTTTGTATTTCATCAAACATTAAATACATTTTTTCATTTTTTATTATATTTTCGATATACGTATAAAATTCATCTGGATCCTTTAATTTGCGATATTGATAATCTTCAAAATTTATATAAACAATTGCTTCTTCTTTTACTCCGCCTTCTATTAATTCCTCTTTTATTTGTTTCAACAGCACTGATTTTCCACATCTTCTAACACCTGTGATAACTTTGATTAATTCAGAATGATAAAATGGGCGTATTTTTTTTAGATATAATTCTCTTTTGATCACTTTTCCACCACCTTTAGAATCATTCTAACATCCTTTTCTTTATTATTCAATAGTTTTAAATGTATTTAAATCTTTTTGCTTATTTATTAAAAGTTTTAAGTGTATTTAAATCTTTTTTAAAAGCATACTCACACGTATGCTTCTATTTCAATATTTTGATTACTTCACTTAAATCATTTAAAATACGATACACTTGATCTTTAATTTCATCTGTTGGCTGCATTAAATCAGGAATCATCACCGTCTTTGCCCCTGAGGCAATTCCGGCCTTTACACCATTGATTGAATCTTCAAGCACCATGCATTTTTCAATAGCAACACCTAATTTATCTGCTGCCAATAAAAAGATTTCCGGATCAGGCTTTGAATGTTTCACCATCGAACCATCTACGATCACTTCAAAATAATCAAAGATATTCTCTTCTAAATAAGGAATATACTGCATGAAGCGATCTCTTTCTGTTGAGGTTGCCAAAGCACAGTGAATCTTTTTTTCCCTTGCATATCGCAAAAGATCCAAAGCACCTTTTTTAATCGGTATGCCCTCATCTTTAGCCATTTCCATAAAATATGCTCGACGCCACTTCAACACCGTCTGATAATCAAAATTCTTACCAAAATATTTCTCATGTACTTTTAGACTGGCCCGGATATTGATACCTCTCATTTCTTTTTTAAACGCTTCATTAAAATCATAATGAAAATGCTCCTTTGCTTTATCCCATATCTTATCCTGCATTCTTTCCGTATCCAGCAACAAACCATCCATATCATACAGCAATGCTTCTATCATAAGATCACCTCTTTATTTTTATTAAAATGACATTTACTTTTAACTTCTAACGCTGATTCTGTGAAATAATCGTAATGTCACTTTCTAAGCTTTATATGTCAAATTTATTTTCATTTTACCATATGCCTGTAAATTGAAACAAGTGTACATAAAGAAAAACTGCAGATACCTGCAGCTATTTTAATTTTTTTGTGAACAAACCGCCATATCCACAGCCAGTGCTATCAACAGACAAAGTTTTTCATTCTCATCATCAAATATCGTAAGGCAATAATAATCGGTAAAACGAAATAAATCTTTCGAAAAAGACATGATCACATGGCCCTGGCCATCAAACACTTCATAATCTAAACCGAATAAGTCACCTTCTATACGCCAATCATTAAAATCTAAATAATATCTTGGCTTGAAAAAAGTAAGCTCCTTTACAATATTACCGATAAATTTATCATTTAAATAAAAAGAAAATTCCGGTTCAAAAAACTTGAATTGCTGTTCTACATAACCAAACTCAACATCTCCGTCATAAACTCTTAACCGATGTAGCATTAAGGTAAAATCACATTGCGCAAAATATTTAGGATATTCATTTTCATCATAAATATCATAAGTATCTGTTAATGCAAGAAATTTTTGTTTGATATATAATTTTTTCATCGTCTATCTCCTATGCTTCCATTATAACAAAATCATATGGAAATAGAATAACATATTTGTTATTTATGCTGTTTCAGATAAATTGCCAATACAGCAATATCCGCAGGATTTACACCGGATATACGGCTTGCCTGCCCTAAGGTAAAAGGCTGAATAGCTTTTAGCTTAGCTCTTCCTTCTAAAGAAAGATTTTCTACCTCATCATAATTGATATTGACGAGCTTTACCTTTTCCATCGACTGTAAACGTGCCGCCTCTTTTTTTGCTTTCGCAATATATCCTTCATACTTTATTTCAATTTCAATCTGTTTCGCAACTTCATCAGAAATCTCCAGATCCATATATGGCGATAAGCCTCGAATCGTAATATTCGGACGACGTAAAAGCTCAAGTGCGCTCATACCATCATGCAAGGCGTCAAAACCATTTTCCTGAAGATATTCAGATACAGAAGATTTCGGTGTGAAACGAATTTCTGACAGTTTTTCCGTATATTCTTGGATTTCTTTTTGTTTTTTTCGATAAGCATCAATTCTATACTGAGGCAAAAGACCTACGGCATATCCTTTTTCGCTCAAACGGGCATCGGCATTATCATGACGTAACAAAAGACGATATTCAGCACGCGAAGTTAAAAGACGATAAGGTTCTTTAGTTCCTTTTGTTACCAGATCATCGATCAAAACTCCAATATACGCTTCATCACGATTTAAGATCAAAGGATCTTTGCTTTGCAGCTTTAACGCACAATTGATCCCGGCCATCAATCCCTGTCCGGCAGCTTCCTCATAACCGCTTGTACCATTGATCTGACCGGCACAGAATAAATTTTCGATCTCTCTCAATTCAAGGGTTGGTTTCAACTGTAAAGGGTCAATAGCATCATATTCAATCGCATAAGCATATTTTTTTATACGACAATTTTCAAGACCCGGCAAGCTTTTCAACATTCTTTCCTGAATGTCATGAGGCATTGAGGTTGAGAATCCTTGAATATAGGTCGTATCCAGATCTTTAGATTCAGGTTCCAAGAATATCTGATGTCTTTCTTTATCGGCAAAGCGTACGATCTTGTCTTCAATAGACGGACAATAACGTGGTCCAACACCTTTTACCAAGCCTGAATACATGGCACTTTTTTGTAAATTATCCTGAATGATCTGATGGGTTAACGGAGTGGTATAGGTTAAATAACAATTCCACTGTTTTTCATAAGGAAGTACATCTTCTTTTTTTGTATCATAAGAGAAGCAGACAAAATCTTTTGTTCCCGGTTGTACCTCAGTCTTTGAAAAATCAATCGAATCCGTATAAACACGAGCCGGTGTTCCCGTTTTCAAACGGAAGGTACGGATGCCCTGATCCCGCAAGCTCTGTGATAAGTTTTTTGTTGTCGGTTCATCTTCCGGACCTGATTCTGTCGAAGTATGTCCAACAAGAATATTACTGCTCATGAAGGTTCCGCTTGTTAGAATGAGTGCTTTACACTCAATCACACTGCCATCATGCAAGGTAACACCTGTAACTCTTTTATCCTTAAAATTGATTTTCTCAACGATACATTCCTTAACTTTTAAATGATCGGTATGTAAACAAACATCCTGCATATATTTCCGATAAGCCAGCTTATCTGACTGTACACGTAAGGACTGTACACCCGGTCCTTTATTGGTATTCAACATTTTTAACTGCAAAGCCGTACGATCGGCTGCCTTACCCATTTCACCGCCTAACGCATCAATCTCACGAACAACGATTCCTTTGGCAGGACCTCCTACACTTGGATTACAAGGCATCGATGCAATCATATCAATATGCATCGTTAAAAGCATTGTTTCCTGTTTCATACGGGCACAAGCCAATGCAGCCTCTACGCCGGCATGTCCACCACCTAATACAATTACATCAACCATCTAATCACCTCAACTTAGCTCAACTATCATACCACTTTTAGAATAGAAAAAAAAGTATGAAATACAAAAGCACTTCTGTTGCTTCATTAAGATATACATGCTTTGTAAATCTACTTTTTATATGATTCCATAGAACCTCTCCTCTGATACCTGTTATGGCAAAGCCTATATTTTACAATAACTTACTAATATTTCTTCCACTTCATCTGATTTCTTTTTTTATCCCAGTCAATCTAAGTATATCATCGATCAGCAAACACAAAATTTCTTCATTCAACAACTAAAAAAGGTCCTTCAAAAGGACCTAATGACTTCCAGACATCTTCTTTTTATAAAAATAGAATCCAACACCTGCTCCCAATATGATCACCGCAATGACACTTACTGCAATCAAGGCTATTTTCATCATATTCATTTCATCACGTAATGCATCCACACTTTCCTGTCTGAGTGCCGCAGCACCTGAATATAACTGAATGACACCTTCGGTTGATTCATACTGATACAGATGAATATCACCCTTTTCATTCATTAGATACAATAAAGAATAATTACTGAAAGAATCATCTTCAAAAACCCAGCCATCATATTCCACATCATGAATCATAATTTTCTGTTGGATAAGTCCTGTCATATTTTTCATATCATCCGGTATTTCCAGGGAAATAAATGTTCTTCCGGCAATCGTCACAGGCAAATATTTATATAACACCTCATCCTTATAGACATAAAAAGCTTTTTCACCACTTTCTTCTACCATATACAATAAGATCAATCCCTGCTCATTCACCTTACCTAAAACCTGCTGGTCTTGAATGGTTACCTCAGTATTTTCAAAGCCTTCTAATGTTTCACTGCCATGAAAACTTGGATATACGCCTAACTCTGTATCCTTATATTTCAGAAAGACTTTTGGTTCTTCTTCTACATATACCTGAATACGATACGTTTTTGTCGTACTTGTTTCAGGATGATGCGTCGTTAATTCAATAACATTATTTCCTTCATGCACTTCATGTGTCCCGATACCCTGAACAGAAACTTCAGAATCAGCAGCACTGGCACTGATCGTTACAGAAGTTGTTCCCTTAGGTAATTCAACACTGTAATCTACCGTATCTCCTGAAAAATCCGGAGTTAAGGATGCTCCCTCAACCTGAATGGCACTCAGATTTAAATTAAATGTTTTTACCGGTGTTGTATTCGATGAACTTGGTGTTGAAGGTCTTGATGGATTTGATGAGGTGGGCTGCTGGATTGTTACTGAAACAGTGGTACCGCTGGTATCTGGAACTGCATTTCCTTGTGGATCTGAGAGTCCTTCACCAGGAATTGCTGTAACTTTCACATTTCCACTTGACCCCGCTGTGATTGTTACTGAAACAGAATTATTCTCTATCCAAATTTGGCTTTCAGACGCTCTTTCATTTTCTACATTAATAAAAATATTTCCTGTTACATTACCACTAAGTGTAACTACAAATGTACCGTTAGGAGAAACAGTCTTTGTTGAAGCACTCATAGAAAAAGCCGCAGCCTTTACTGAAATCACTAAACCAAAACAAAAGATAATTCCTATACTAAATAAAGTTATTTTTCTTAACAATTTCATTTTTATATCTCCCATTAATTTTTATTCATTATATAGTTTTTTATTCTAACATAATCTGTTGGTAATATCTTTCCATCTTCATTATAATCAGCGGCTTTTGCATAAGCACCTTTTAATGTTGCACCACTTTTCATAATATGATTTTTAATTAAAACATAATCTGTCGGTAAAATCTTTCCGTCACCGTTAACATCCCCTTTTACTGATAGAATAAAAACAAATTCCTGATTAGATTCATTAGTATTTAAAATTACTTTCATTCTATAGCCAGTCATCAACACCCCATCATTAATAGACTCTCCATTAGCATTCATCATTGATACCATAGCATTTTCATCAACAAATTGAACTTCCTCCATAAATTCTTTCAATTGAGTATCAACCGGAATATTGTAAAGAAGATTACCTTCATTCTTATATGTAAGTTTTTCGACAAAATCATTAAATTCCGCTGGCAATTCAACAATTTCATCCTGATTCTCTTCTACCAGCTGGTCATAAATCTGACCAACCAGTTGTACGAACGCACTCCATCCCATCGTACCCTTCGTACCATCATTGATATTATGCGGACAATTTTTTCCTGACCAGTCGCCATGCTTACGAACAGCATCTTTAGGCATTCCGTTTTCATAAAGGATCTGAGCTGTCAGATAAGCCGCATTTCTTTCCGCCTGGGCGTAATTACCATCGTTATTCTCACAGATTTCAATTGCGATCGTATTTCCGTTCCCCATCATGGAACCATCTCCTGCATGCCAGGCCACCTCATCCATCGGAATGCTCTGATAAATGGAATGATCATCTACCTGAAAATGCCAGCTTGTCCAAATATCCGCAGAATTACGACGATTGTATTGAATTTGTGCATGTGCCAGTGCATCTGCGCCATTGCTGGTATTTGCGGTATTATGTATCGTTACATATAAAGGAACATTTGAGTAGCCCGGCCGTACCACTCGATTGTAATTCGGGATCATATAGTTTGTATTGACCGGAATACCATTGATTTGAGAAACGCTCAATGTCTGCACATCATTTTCAAAAAATGTAAACTTTCCACTTACATAATTATAATCATTGTCGCGATTCGGATTCACCCATACATTCGTCCCATCCTCTTTAAGGATACCAATCCATCCGACACCGATCTTATTGACCTGATACGTACCGGCCTTGATCATTTCACCCGTTTCAAAAGCATGGTATTCTAAAGGTACACGATGTCCCATGCAATCTTTTGTTAATGTTACTGTCTGTGTATCTATGCTGACTGCCTGTATTTCTATATAATCCCCATTATTCGGATTTTTTACGATCCTTAACTGACTGCCGTCTTTTTTGGTAAAGTATTTTACGATACCACTGCCATTTTCCCAGCGAACGCTTAAATGAGTGGCTTCGATCAATGTACGATTAGGATCATTATCATTCACGAGATAAAATTCTCCATCCCTTTCATGACTTCCCTCAAATGCAATGACATGAACAGGAAATAACGCAACAAGCAGGCAAACGCATATTAAATAAATAATTTTTTTCATATCTTTATTATAGATGAGTTTATATTTTCAAACAACTCCAAAATACTTAATTTCACAAGAAAATGATTTTGTAACCAAAATCATATGCAAATAAGTAACTCCC